>JAFIGB010000279.1 GCA_020831705.1 Candidatus Sumerlaeia bacterium
TCCTGTCGCAGGGCACCCGCTCCCCGGCGGCGAAGGATGTCGTTTCCCCCAAGGAGCAACACAATCAGTTCGGGTTCCCAGTCGTCACGAGCAGGGTGCCAATTCCCGCCCCGGACCACCTCCGACCAGCGATTCAGCGACCCGCCCGCCGTATCACCGGGGTATGCGAGGGAAACAACCTCGGCACCCTGACCAAGGCGCTCCTGAAGGATCACCGGCCAAAGGCGATCCACCCCGTCGTTTGGTACACCGGCGGTCAGGGAGTCGCCAAAGACAACGATCCTGCTGACGGGGCCGATGCTTCCCCCCTCCGGCTGGTTCCCTTCGACCAGATACCCAATCCCACTGACGGAAACGGCCAGGAGCAGCAACAACCAACCCGGTACAAGCCCCTCGGGATGGCGCAACATTGCTCCGTAGGAAATCAGAAGGCCCGCCAGGGGAACGATCGTGAGGATATCAAAGGCGAGCATGCCGCCCAACCACATGGTCAGCACGCCCCCCAGAAACCCGGCCAGGGGATAAAGGCGATTTGCATTCTCCCCGTGAAGTGCCCAAAGCCCAAGACCTGCCGAGACACCGAACGCCGCTGCAAGGCCGGTGAATGTGGGCGCGAAAAACAGAACGGAAAGGGGCAAAAATCCAATGATGGGAACAAACAACCAGTTCATAAAGCGGGGCTCCCTGCAACCCTGCTCCAAGTGTGTGCCTCATCGGGTGAAAGGACAAGTGCTTCCACCAATGGTTGGAGGATTTGGCCAACGGTGGCGTTGACGCCTCGGCAGGAATGTCGCCCCATGGGGCGGGCCTAATTGCCACCGGAGTGAAAGCATGCGTCTATATCTGGCACAAATGAACACCATTGTCGGGGATCTCGAGGGGAACTCCGGGAAGATCGTGGAAGCATGGAGGCGGGCACGGGAGGCCGGTGCCGATCTCGTCCTGCTTCCGGAACAATGCATCCCCGGGTACCCGGCAAAGGATCTCCTCCTTCAGGAGGGTTTCATTCGCCGTTGTCATGAGGCCACCGACAGGCTTGCCATCGAGTGCAAGGACGGCCCGGCCCTTCTGGTTGGGTTTCCCGAGCGCCACGCCGGTTCCGGCAAGCGTCTCTTCAACAGCGCGGCACTCCTTCGCGGTGGCAGGGTCGAGGCAATCTACCGGAAAGGGCTGCTTCCAACCTACGACGTTTTTGATGAATTGCGCTACTTTGACAGCGCCAATCAACCCCTTGTGTTCGAGTGCGCTGGTGTTCGCGTTGGCATTACGATTTGCGAGGATTGCTGGAACGACGAGCTTTATTGGTCCCACCGTCTATACGACCGTGACCCGGTGGAGGAATCCGTCAAGGCGGGTGCCCAGCTGGTGGTGAACCTGAGCGCGTCGCCCTTCACCCTTGGGAAGCTGGCCGTCCGCCGGGCCATGCTTGCGGAAACGGCGCGCCGCCACGGGATTGCCTTTGCGATGAACAACCTGGTGGGCGGCAACGACGACCTGGTCTTCGATGGCTCCTCCATGGTCTTTGCACCGGATGGCAGCAAGGTTTGCGAGCTCCCTGCGCTGGATTCCGGGGATGCGGTTATAGACATTGAGGGCGACAAGGATTTGGGGGCACGTTGTGTGGAATGCTCCCCCTGCGAGGATCTCCCCCGCCTGGAAGCGTTGCGCCGCGCCCTTGTCCTCGGAACCCGGGACTACCTGGAGAAATGTGGCTTCAGGAAGGCCCTCATCGGTCTGAGCGGCGGCATTGATTCCGCCCTCGTCGCCGCCATCGCCGTGGAGGCCCTCGGGGCGGAAAACGTCCAGGGTGTTTCGATGCCATCGCGCTACAGCAGCGACCATTCGGTCTCCGATGCGGAACAACTGGCGAACAACCTGGGCATGGGATATACATCCGTTCCCATCGAAGGGCTTTTCTCCCAGGTTCAGACGGACCTTTCGGAGCTCGTCCCCACCAAGGGAAGCGGCCTCGCCTATGAAAACGCCCAGGCCCGTCTCAGGGGTGTCATCCTCATGACGATTTCCAATGCATCCGGCGCCCTCGTCCTGACGACGGGAAACAAAAGCGAACTGAGCGTTGGGTATTGCACGCTTTACGGGGACATGTGCGGAGGATTGGCCGTCATTGCGGATGTTCCCAAGATGGATGTCTATGCACTTTCGCGACATATCAACGAGACGGCAGGGCGGGAACTGATTCCGGAAAACACGCTGGTGAAGCCACCCTCCGCCGAGTTGGCCCCCGACCAGAAGGACAGCGACTCGCTCCCTCCCTACGAGGAACTCGACCCCATCATTCAGGGATATGTGGAGGAGGGGCTTGATGAGGATGGCCTTGCAGGCCGCGGCCATGACCGCGAGACCGTTCGGCGGATTCTTCGCCTCATTGCCGTCAATGAATACAAGCGTCGTCAGGCCGCCCCGGCATTGAAGGTCACCTCCCGCGCTTTCGGATTTGGATGGCGCATGCCCCTTGCCCGGAAACTCCCCTGAGAAGTTTCCGGGTAGGTTCCCTGTCTATCAGGCCAACGGGCCGTTCATGGCTTGATGCCTTCAAGCCGTTGCCAAAGTGCCTTGCTGACTTTTGCGATTTCTTGGCGTTCACGGACTTCGTCGACCGAGGTGAGGGCACCATCCCGAAGGCGCCATTCACCGGCAACCATGACGTCGGTCACATGGCGTGCGGCCAGGGCGAAGAGAAAATGCCCGGCCACGTTCCCTTCATGAAGGGGCGTGGAGGGGATATACTTCGTCACGACAATATCGGCCTCGGCACCAACGGCCAGCCTGCCCAGGGTGACGCCCAGGAATTTCGAGGCGGTGCGGGCTGCATTGGCGAGCATCGCCAGAACATCGTCGGGTGAAATACCGGCTCCTCCATCACAGGACTTGAACCAGGCGGTGCGGGCCTCCTCGAACATGTCGGCACCAATACCATCCGTTCCCAACTGAACCGGTATTTTAAGCTTTCCAATCGGCGCATATCCCACGGCGTTGTTCATGTTTGAGCGCGTGTTGTGGGCGGATCGCAACCCCTTCGCCGCATTTGCCCGTTGTATATCGCTGGCATTGAGATGAGTGCCATGGGCGAGGAGCAGTCTTTCTCCAAGAAGCCCGTGGCGTTCGAGACGATCCACCAGGGGAACATCGTATTTTGAAAGGGTAAGGACCTCGTCGCAGGGATCCTCCGCAACGTGGAGATGGACGGCGCTCTTGTGACGCACCGCCAGGTCGGCAAGCGCCGCCATGGATTCCTCGTCGAGGGTAAATGATGCATGTCCACCAATGAGTGCCCCGTATTTACCGCCGCTGGATTTCGCACATTTCCCCAGGTAGCGTTCCGATTCCGCGAGGCCCGCCACACGGCCATCCCTGCCATTTCGATCGGTGACCTCGTAGCAAAGTAGTCCGCGAACGCCCACCTTGGCGAGGCCCGCTTCAATCATGTCGAGGGAGCCGTCTATACATTCCGGGGAGGCATGGTGATCGATGAATGTGGTGGTGCCGCAATGAAGGGCGTCCATGGCTCCTGCAAGGGCGGAGGCGGTGTTCGACGCCTCGTCGTGGGCGCGGTCAAGACGCCACCAGACCAACTTGAGGATGTCGTGGAAGTTTCGGGGGGTCCTTGGCGGGGCGGGCATTCCCGCGGCCAATGCGGAGTATAGATGGGTGTGACCGTTGACCAGTCCGGGAAGGACAACCGCTCCCCCGCAATCATGGACGGTCTCCCCGGGCTCCTTTTCCAGTGAGCCCCGTTCCTTAATTTTTCCGTCTCGTATTCGCAGGTCGCCCGCCTCAAGTCCGGGCTTTGGTGGGGAGCCTTCCCCTCCCAGGTCCAGATCAAGAAGCAGGGCATTCTTAAGCAGCAGATTCATGGTCGATTATCCTTTCGTACTTCCTTCTGTACAGCATCCAGATTCGGAGGGACATCCACGGGGCCACCAACAGCCCGCATGGCACCAGCAACATCCTTGAGGCCGTTGCCACTGATCACGGCAACGACATGGTCCTTCGGGCCAATGACTCCATCGGCGCGGGCACGGGCAATTCCCGCAATGGCGGCAGCAGCCGCTGGCTCGGCAAAGACTCCCGAGTGATGTCCGGTCCGGCGAACAGCCTCCAGGATTTCCCCATCATTCACCGTTGTATAGACACCGCCACTGGTGCGCACGGCATTGACGGCCTTGCGCCAGTTTCGTGGTACGGGGCAATTGATGCTGTCTGCGTAGGTATCCCCACCACCGGAACGATCCAAGCTTCCGCTGTCGAATGCGGCAGCAATGGGGGCGACCCCTTCTGCCTGGACACCCAGCATCCGGCATTCCCAGGTGATGATGCCGATCTCGCGCATTTGGCGGATTCCCTTTTCGATCCCCGCAATGGAGCACCCATCGCCCACACTGGCGGAGACCCAGTCGGGGGGATCATCCATGAGTTGCTCGGCAATTTCCATCCCGCCGGTTTTCTTTCCCTCCACCAGCCAGGGATTTACGGCAGCGTTGCGGTTGTACCAGCCGAATTCCTCGCAGGCATCCATGCAAAGGCGCCAGGCCTCGTCGTAGGTCCCCTGAACGCGGAAGACGCGGGCACCGTAGGCCAGCAATTGCGCCAGTTTTCCATCGGGGATGCGTGCGGAAACGAAAATATTACAGGGGATTCCTGCGGCGGCGGCGCAATGGGCGAGACTGCTCGCTGCGTTCCCCGTCGAGGCGCAGGCAATCTGGTCCGCCCCGGAGGCCAGGGCGAGGGAAACACCGACGGCACTTGCGCGGTCCTTGAACGAGGCAGATGCTCCCCGGCTGTCATCCTTGAGGTGAAGGCGGCGCACTCCAAGGGCCTTGGCGAGACGGGGGGCCTCGATCATGGGAGTCCAGCCGATGTCACGGGGAACGAGGGGCAACCCCTCGCCGATGGGCAAAAGCTCCTCGTAGCGCCAGTGATTCCGGGGGCGCTGGGCAAGGACGGGGCGTGTCAGCGTCTTGCGGACCCGGTCGATATCGAAGATGACGTCCAGGATGCCTTCGTCGAGACCGCAGTCCGGGCACCAATTCGTTTCACCGGGGGCATACGATTTTCCGCATTGGACACATTGCAGATGGCTGATTGTAGATCGATACACGGGTGATCGGCTCCTTTCACACCAACGGGCAAGTATGGGGGGAAAAGGGGGTGGTGGGAAGGAAGAAATGCACGGGATGGCCGAAATCTTCCCCCAGGGTGATGCCGCAAGTCTTGACACTTCCGCCATGGGGAATGCCTATTACTGGGTTGCAGGGACCAATTCCGTCCCTCCCCCCGTTTATTTGACTGAGGAGACCCGCCTTGAAGAAAATCATCCAGGAAATCCGTGAAGATATCGTCGAGAAGAACGCCGCGCGGTGTCGGGAACGGGGCATTACCCTTCCCACATTCGCCCAGATGAAGGATCCATCGAAGATTCCCGCCTCGATCAAGGAGCGTCTTTCCAAGGTTGGCTTGTGGGATCTGGACCCCGCGAACCTTTACCGGATTACCTGGAAGAACGAACCGGTTGCCAGCGGCGGCGGATTCAACAACGGCAACTGGGTGGAATTCCCCGAGGCCCTGACCGGTGTTCCCGCCCGCATTGTCGGCTTTGTCGGGAAGCATTTTCCCACCGGTGCCCACAAGGTGGGAGCCGCATACGGATGCCTGGCTCCCCGGTTGGTGACCGGGCAATTTGATCCCGACACCCAGAAGGCCGTCTGGCCAAGCACGGGGAATTATTGCCGGGGCGGCGCCTTTGATTGCGCCCTTCTCGATTGTACTCCCGTGGCGATCCTCCCCGAGGGGATGTCCTCGGAACGATTCGACTGGTTGCGGGAAATCGGTGCCGAGGTCATCGCGACACCCGGCAGTGAATCCAATGTGAAGGAAATATATGACAAGTGCTGGGAGATTCGGCGCACGCGGCCGGATTGTGTGATCTTCAACCAGTTTGAGGAATTCGGCAACGCCATTTGGCATTACGAGGTCACTGGTAGCTTCATCCAGGACCTTCACAAGCGCATCGCAGGACCAAAGGGCCGCATGGCGGGGTACGTTTCCGCAACCGGTTCGGCGGGGACCATTGCCGCTGGTGACTTCCTCCGCACCCTCCATCCCGCCCTCCGCGTTGTTGCCGTGGAGGCCCTTCAATGCCCGACGCTCCTCCATTACGGCTTCGGGGAACATCGCATCGAAGGAATCGGCGATAAGCACCTTCCCTGGGTGCACAATATTCGCAACACGGACATGATTTGCGCCGTCGATGACGAGGCAACGATTCAGCTCATGCGCCTGTTCAATGAACAGACCGGCCATGAGTTCCTCCGCGGCGAAGGCGTCCCCGAGGAAACCATCGCCCAGCTCGACCTGTTGGGGATTTCCTGCATCTGCAATCTTGTCGCCGCCATTAAGATGGCAAAGTATTACGAACTCGGGCCGGATGATATTGTCTACTTCCCCCAGACCGACTCCATGCAGCTTTACCAGTCACGACTCGCCGAGCAGCGCGAGGCCAACGGGGAATACAGCAACATCGACGCGGCGCGCCATTTCTCCCGGTATTTGGAGGGACTCGGCCTCGATTACATGCGCGAGCTGAATTACTACGACCGCAAATCACTGCACAACTTTAAGTACTTCACCTGGGTCGAGCAACAGGGCAGGACATCGGAGGAATTGCGTGAATTGTGGGACCCCGAGTTTTGGGAGTTCACCTGGGCACAGGCCCGGGAATGGGATCAATTGATCGAGGACTTTAACAAGCGAATCGAAGCAGGAACCTGATTCAACCATCAACCCCGGTTGCCCGATCGATGACCTCGAGAAGGTCGGGGATTTTGAACGGCTTGGTCACGTAATCAAAGGCACCCTTTTTCATCAGCTGGTAATGCTGTTGAAGTTCCGCATACCCGGTAATGAGGACGACCTTGAGGTCGGGACAAAGGGCTCGGGCCTCCTCCATGAGCTGCTCGCCGTCCTTTTCCGGCATTTTAATGTCGGTAATCAGGAGGTCGAAGTCCGGATTGGTCTTCAGGATTCGCAGGGCATCGCGGCCATTGGCAGCGGTCTCCACATCGAATCCCTCGCGGGTGAGGGTTCGCTGGAGCAGCATCCTGAGATCAAGCTCGTCTTCTGCGATCAGGAGTCGGAATTTTTCTTTCATGGATCACCGGTTCGGAGCTGGTTTGGAGAGGATCACGCGTCAACGCTTTCTCTTGGCAGATTCACTGTTGATTGCAAGGGAAATGGGAAGCCCGGGATCTACTTTCCTCTTCCTGGACGGTACATCATCAGAATTGGTATCTACTCCCATTTGTTAACATTCGATGAGTTCCAAGATTTGTACTTGGTCGATGCGGCTACTGAAATAGGGTGTTTCCAATGTTCAATTCCCGATAATTCAAGGTAATCTATGATCATGCTGCTACCATTATTTGTCACCTCCCTGCCTCAAATTCGACAAGTACAGGAGTACAATTCACGCAAGATTATACAAACACCACGGTACAACCTTCGTTTGGGGATGAATTCCCCTTGCACGAATCATGCTCTCGGCTTTGAGTCGGAACGTCAAATACCCCCCAGGAGACTTGGAAAATGACAAACATTCTCAGCAGGAAAACAAAAGGGTTCACACTTATTGAACTCCTGATTGTAGTGGCGATTATTGCCATTTTGGCAGCGATTGCCGTCCCCAACTTTTTGGAAGCCCAAGTCCGGTCGAAAGTGTCCCGTGCCCGCGCGGACATGAGGACGATGGCAACGGCGCTGGAAACCTACTTTGTGGATCACAACCGTTATCCCGTCCCCCACGGCAATGCCCCCTTCCGCATCCCGGGGAGCCAGCAGTTCAATGGTTACGGCGAGCCGCGTAGTCTCGGCTTCAGCACCGTCCCCCCCGAAATCACCACCCCCATCGCCTACCTGACATCGGTCACCCCCGACGTCTTCAAATTCGGCAAGCGCGCCCTGACGGAAGCGCACCCGAACACCCCCGCCGCGCGCGCCTATGAATCGGGCAACCCCTTTGATATGACCTTCATCTACCATCCCGTTGGCTTCTGGGCCACCGTTCCGGGTTCCGGATTTGACGCGGGTGACGTGACTGACTACGGACTTTGGCGCCTGTTCTCCATCGGACCGGACGGTCTCTACAATCGCCTCGGCACCGTCAGTCCGGACGGCGGATGGAAGTATGATCCGACAAATGGTACCGTCTCCGGTGGTTTCATCCTCCGCACCCAGAAGGATCCCATTGGCGAGAACTTCAGCCGCTAATCCGGCGAAAACCCGGAGAGCATAAAGCTCCCCCCTGTCCCCCCGTCCCTGCGACGGGGGGACATTGTATTTTCACCCTGAAGGCAGGGGTTGCATCCGTCCCGACATTTCCCCCACGGTTGCATCTCCCGGCCAATCCCGGGAGCGGCCTCCTTGGTCTATTCCACCGGTGACTGGCAGGACCGCCGACACCCCAGCCACCCAAGCCCGGAGCTTCATTTCCCATCATGAGTCCCTCACTTCAATCCAACGAACTTTCCCAGCGGATCAACGCTGCCGCGGAAGCCCTGCTGGAACATTTTGGTACTCTGCCATCCACCCTGATCGTCGCCGGGAGCGGCCTGGGTGGTTTCGCGGCCACGCTGAAGGATGCCACATCACTGGGCTACGGGGATATCCCCCACTTTCCAGTCAGCACCGTGGTTGGCCACGCAGGAAAGCTGGTGAAGGGGAAATGCGAGGGCCACGAGGTGCTGGTCATGAATGGCCGCAAGCATCTTTATGAAGGTGTGGATTCCACCGAGGCCACGCTCCCCCTCCGTGCCCTGCTCAAGGCGGGAATCAAAACAGTCATTCTTTCCAACGCCGCCGGCGCCCTCAATGTGCGCTTCGACGTGGGCGACCTGATGCTGATCACCGACCAGATCAACAACATGTATCGCAACCCGCTGATGGGCGGAAATTTGGATGATCTGGGGCCACGGTTTCCCGACATGAGCGAGCCCTACAGCCGGGAGCTCGCCACCATCGCCCGGGAAGTGGCCGTGGAGAAGGGCATCCCCCTTCGCGAGGGCGTGTATATCGCCAACATGGGACCGACCTACGAGACCCAGGCCGAAGTCCAGATGCTTCGCCAGTTTGGCGACGTGGTGGGAATGAGCACGGCACCGGAAACGCTGGTGGCAATCCATGCGGGAGCACGGGTGCTTGGCATCACGCTGGTCAGCAATTCCCTCGTCCGCAGGACGGATGTCGTGACGACCCATGATGAGGTCATGGAGGCGGGCAAGGAAGCGGCAGGGAAGTTTAATGAGCTGGTGGGCGGCGTTGTGAGGCGGCTCCATCAATGACCCGGACACACGATAAAGGGCGTCCATGATCGAAGTTTCCAATCTTACAAAACGATACGGCCCGAACCGCTCCGTGGAGGATCTTTCCTTTGCCGTCGGTGAGGGCGATATCATGGGTTTTCTTGGCCCCAACGGTGCCGGAAAATCGACGACCATCCGCATGCTGGCAGGGTTGTCACGCCCCACCGCAGGAAACGCCACCATTGCCGGTTTTGATGTCCAGTCGGGGAACGCGGAATTGCGCCGCCTCATGGGATACCTTCCCGAACAGGGACCGCTGTATCTCGACATGACCCTCGATTCGTATTTACGCTTCATGGCGGGCATCAAGGGGGTTTCCTGGCGCCGCACGAAGATGGAGATGGAGCGGGTGACGGAGATGCTCAACCTGAAGAAGGAACGCCGCCGCCTCCTGCGCAACCTCTCGAAGGGTACCCGCCAGCGCGCCGCCATTGCCAATGCCCTGCTGGGACAACCGAAGGTATTGCTCCTCGACGAGCCCACTTCCGGCCTCGACCCCGCCCAGATCAATGACGTCCGCGAGGTGGTGCGCTCCCTTGAGGGAAAATGCACCGTTATCCTTTCCACCCACATCCTGACGGAAATTGAACATACGGCCACACGGATCGTGATTCTATCCGAAGGAAAAATTGCCGCCCAGGGAAGCGCCCGCGAGTTGAAGCAGGCCCATGGTTCCGTGTTGACGATCACCGCACGGGGCGATCACGAGGCCTTCGACAATGTGCTTCAGCGTTTCCTCCCCGGCCAACACGACATCGAGTCGGTTGATGACGGGGCCATGCGCGTTCGCCATGTCTATAAGGATGGCATCGACGACACCCGTTCCCACCTCGCTGCTGCAATCATCGCCAATGGGTTGGAACTGCTCGAATTGCGTGCCGACGCTCCCAGCCTGGAGGAGATTTTCCTTCGGGCCATCGGCAAGGGCAGGGAGGCCGCATGACATTCCTCCGCCAATGGTCCCTGATTTTTCGCCGTGAATTGATGGCCATGTTCAACATGCCCCTGTTCTATATCCTTTGCGGCATCTTTTTCCTGCTCACTTCGCTTGTCTATCTGCTGATGCTTCTGGGTTTTTCCCGGGGCGATGACGGCATGTCGGTGAACATCACCGACTCGGTGGTTCGCCCGACCTTCCATGCACTCCATTTCTTCCTGCTGGTGCAGATTCCCCTGCTGACGATGCGAATGTTTTCCGAGGATCGCGCCGATGGAATGCTTGACCTGCTCCAGACCACCCCGGTTTCGGACTGGGCGGTCCTCGCGGGAAAATTCACCGCCGCCGTTGCCGCCTTCTCGATCTATATCGCCATGACGGCAATCTTCCCCTTCACGACATCGATGCTGTCCGACGTGGAATGGCCGGTAGCCGTGGGAAGCCTCATTGCGCTGGTACTGAGCACCGCCGCCTACCTGTCGATCGGGATTTTCTTCAGCTCCATGACAGATTCCCAGGTGGTCGCTGCGGTGTTGTCCTACGTGGTGATCTTCCTTTTTGCCTTCGCTCAGGTATTCGCGGAGGGGACGGGAATCATCCCGCTCATGGATGCGGCCCGTCACTTAGCCGTTTCGGAACACGTCGCGATGCTTCTATCAGGGAACATCGCCCCGATGAATATTGTCTATTTCATTGTGCTCGGTTTCGTCTTCCTCTTCCTGACGGCCCGGACCCTTGAGATGCGGAGGTGGCGCTCATGACAAATCGCACCACCAAACGCCAGGCATCGACTGTCCTCCGTTCTGTACCGGTCGTCCTTGGGCTTATCGGGCTCGTGACAATGGTGGTGCTCGGGGCCGTCAACGGCCACTTCACCACCATGCACTTCGCCATCGGGTTCCTTTCCATAACCTCGATGATCGGCGGGCTGTTCTGGCTCCAGGAGGTCGCCTGGAAGCAGACCGTCGCCACAATTGTCTATTCGGTGTTCTTTGTTTTCTGCGCGACGCTTGTGTACCTGATTTCGGCGAATCGCAATGTGCGCTTCGATATCACCCGTGACCAGATCCATACAATCAGCCCGCTGACACGGTCGATGCTCAACGCCATCCCGCCGGGGCACCGTGTGGTGGCGCAAATTTTCGCCCCTGCATCCCAGCACAACCAACTGGCCCGGCTCCTTGAAAACTGCGAACGGGAATCATCCCGCTTTGTCTTCGAGCTATACGACCCGGACCGGGATCTGGATGTGGTGATGCAGCTTGGCGGGACGGTCCGAAAGGGCACGATCTTTGTCAGTCACGTCAACGAGGAGGGTGAATTACTCGCCCGGGTTGACAGGGGGGAATTCTCGTTGACCAATCCCCTGCGCGAAAGCGTCCTGACCAATGCCATCGCCCGAACCCTCCAGGATGAGAACAAGAAATATTACTTCGTCACGGGCCATGGCGGGAAGCGCCTCGATGGTTCGGATGGTTCCCTCACGAAACTGGCCAACCTTATCGTTGGGTCGACGTTTCCCATCGAGGGCCTTCGACTGGCCGAGGGTCGCATCCCCGACGACGTCGCAGCGCTGATCATTGCCGGCCCCGCCCGCGATCTTTCCGCCTTTGAGCGGGAACTGCTGGAGCATTATCTGGATGAGGGGGGCGACCTGCTCCTGATGCTCGACCCTGTCATGCCGGGCGGTGAGCAACTCACCAACTTCGAGGAACTTATAGACGTCGCTGGTGCCCTTCAGGCCCCAAATCTCCTCGTCATCGACCCCAGTGCGGTCAATATCAGCGGATACGCCTTCACACCGCTGGGAATTTGGGCCGACCATGAAATCAGCCGCGCCACAAATCAGGCCCCCTTCAGCCTTGTCCAGTCGCGCCCCATCCTGGCGAATCCCAATCCCCCCGATGACATTGAGCAGTATGGAATCATCACCACAAACAACCGGGCCTGGGTGGAACGCCTTGAGGACCTGCGTACGCTGAGCAGGTTCACCCCGCCTTCGGATCCGGATGAGATTGGGGTCTATACAATGGCCGCCTCCACCCGCAGGCCAACACCTGGCGGTCGCTTCGGCGACGAGATGCGCATGGTCGTGGTGGGTGATTCCGAAGGATTCACCGACCGCCATCTAGAGCGCAACGGCGACGCTGCCCTCTTCGTCCTGCAAAGCCTGAACTGGATGCGCGGGGAACAGGACCTCCTTCAGGTGCCGCCACGACGCCTCACAAGCACGCCGCTCAACCTTACCGCTACAACAGCCTGGATGCTTGCCGGGATTTATCTCGGCCTTGGACTGTTGTTTACCCTGGGAGGCACCGCCTGGACGGTGGCAAGGAGGCGCAGCAAATGAAACCTTGGCGCGCCGCCATCGCAGCACTCGCCGCAGTTATCCTTCTGAGTGTCTATCTCTGGGATCTTCGCAGGACGGAAACATCGGCCATCCTCGCCATGCAGCAGGATCGCGTCCTGTTCATGGTTCCCGGCCTTGTGTCGGAAGTCGCCTTTCATGGTGACGAAGGCCCCGTCCATGTCGTTCGCGTTGATGAATCCGACAAATGGCAGATGACGAGCCCCAGTGAAATTGCTGCCAATGAGATCATCATCGAGTCGTACCTCGAAAACCTGCGGGGTGCCCGCCGTCATGCCCTCGTGGACCACCGCACCGCCGAAGAGGTGGGGCTTGACAACCCACGGCGCACGGTGTCCGTAACCTTTGCAGACGAGCGCACCGGCGAGGTCAGGACAAGGACCCTTGAGTTCGGCAGCCAGCCCGATGAATTGTCCAAGGTCTATGCATGGATCCGCGAGGAGGGGACGATCTTTACCGTCTCCGACTGGCTATACAGGCAGGCCAACAAGTCGTTCCAGGATCTGAGAAGCACCGTTGCCGTCCCCGCTGATATCACGTCTGCCACCCGCCTCGATATATACCTGCGCAGGAATTCCTACACCCTCAGCCGCCCCGATTCCTCGTCGATGGAATGGATGCTCACGGAGGAGGATCGGGATCCGATCCCCGCTGATCGCGGCATGATGGACCGCTTGATGGCCAACCTGGGCAATGCCCGTTTCTTCCGCATCCACGACGATGTCACCACGCCAACCGCCCAGTTGGGCCTGGCACCGCCGACACTGGAAATCGTGGCCGATGACGAAACCGCTCTCTCCATCGGCAACAGGATTGGCGAACTGGAGCAATTCATCGCGAAGTCGGCTGACGGCACGATTGGCGACCTGCCCGGCTCCCACGTCATTGATCTTTTCCGCTCCCCTGCCGAGTGGGGGACGAAGCGTTTTTCCTGGATTCCCCGGTCCGAAATCACCGAGATCCACAGCGTTCTCGGGAATACGCGCTTTACACTAAAACGGGGTGATGATGGCTGGTTTTTCCGGGAGATGCCCGGCGTACCGGTCCGCCAGGAAGCAGTAACGCAGTTCCTTGAGGGCGTGGAATCCTTCCGGGGTTCCCAACTGCTTTCCGCTACTGTTGCCGAGGAGGATCGCCTTCGCCACGGCCTCCACGACGAGTCCTACAAGATCAGGCTCGTGGACGGGGACGGCAACGAACACGGATTCCACTTCGGGCGTATAGACACCCGTGAGGCGATGACCCATGTGTACCGGATCCAGGACGGGACCCTTTGGTCCGTTCCATCAAGGACACAGGGCCTTGTCTATCGATATAGAAGCGACTTCGAGGAACGTCGGGTTCTTCCGGGGCTTGCTTCGCGGGCCGACCACATCGAGATCATCACCCCCCATGGGAAAATGAGCTTTCAACGTACCCCCGCCGCCTGGCGTGTCACGATGCCCGGGGAACGGCCAACGCTTGTGCCACCATCGATGATGCTCGATTTTCTTGATGCCTTCGAGGACATGGAAATTCAGGCCGAGATGATCGCGAATGACCAAATTCCGCCGGAAATTACCTTCCATTTCTACGAACAGGACATGGATGAACCATTCCTGACGGCAGGCGTTCTCATGCGAAGCCAAAGCACCGGCAACACCATCCTTCGCGTGAAGAGTGATGGGGAACCGGTCCGTGCGGTGGAAATCAATGCTGAGCAGGTCGGTTTCATGGACGACTCACTGACGAAACTCCTCGTCGGTGCCAAGGCGCGGGCCGAGCAGGACCGCCAGTAGGATCGTTTGACCAATCGGGTCCGTTACATCAAGCATCCCCGCCGGGCGGCAAAAAAGCACTTGCCGACACCAGCGGGGAATGTTTTTTGTCCGATAATTGACGATCCTGTGGCATGGCATCGGAATTTTCCGGCCCACGGGGAAAGGCCCCACCCTTGAAGCGACTTCACGAAGCGATCGATATTTCCGTCGTTACCTCCCCCGAATTGCCCGTCTATCCGGGAGATCCACCCATCCGGCACCAGGAGTCTGCGACCTCCGGGCAGGGGCATCATATTGTCGTGGGGAATTGGCACATGACATCCCACACCGGAACCCATATAGACACCCCCCGGCACTTCTACCCGAAAGGCAGGTGCATCACCGACTACCCCCCTTCATTTTTTGAGTTCACCGTTGCCGTCGTTGACGCTGTTGACCTGCGCATGTCGGAACGACACATTGATGTGCCCTTCCTTGAGGAGGCATCAAATCACTTTCTCGGTGTCGATGCGGTGCTTTTCAAGACTCACCGCGGGGAGCTTTGGGAGCAGGAAAAATATGACCCCAAGTTCACGGCCCTGACATCAAGGGCGGCCGAATGGATTGTGCGCGTTCCGGGGTTGCGGCTTGTTGGTATTGATTACCTCTCGATTGATCCCCACGGGGCCGATCCGTATTCCGCCCACCTGACACTCCTTGCTACGGGAATTCTCATTCTCGAGTGTGTGAATCTTTCCAATATACCGGCGGGTCGCTACGACCTGGTTTGTGTCCCTGTTTGCTGGGGAGCAAGCGAGGCGGCACCCTGTCGGGCGCTCCTGTTTGACAAATAATCGAATCCCCTCCTGATTTGGGCGGGCAACCCACCCGGGGCAATCTCGTCCACATGGCGACCCAGGGTGTATATCGCCACGGGTGCCAGAATGTGGGAGGAGCGCAGCAGGATCTCCGGGTAGGACATGATGCCCAGGGCTGTCACCCGGGATGCGGCGGTGATGGCGCTCCAGAAACAAAGCCACGCCAGTAAGGGCCGCCACTTGCCAATCAGAACGGCAATGGCAACAATCACATCCACCACACCAATGACCTGAAGCATCACCACCGCGGTGGATTCGGTCAGTCTATAACCAATCAGATTCCGCGATGTCCCGATGAGCAGGTCAATGAAGCCGGGGTGCCTGCCCAGGGCCTGGAAGCCATGAACCGCAAACACCACGGCGACGGCGATGCGAAGCATCCAAAGTGCGGTGATATACTTCCAGACCTTACCGGGGAGGAGAAACACTGCCAGGGAAAGCGGTGCCATATAACGGAGCATCGAGGACCACATCGACCATTCGGAGAAATGATTTCCACCAAAGCTGTATGCCGCCCAGGCCTCCAACATGATCGCTCCCCCAATCAGCCCGGCCACGATGGCAAAGGGACGGATGAGGAGGGAAATGCCAAGGAGGAGGAGCACCTTCGACCAAAGGCGTTCGTGGAATCCAATCGTTGCGTGGGGAATTCCCCAGTCCATCAGCGCCACACCACCAAGGGAACTTCCCACCCGGGTGTGCATGGCAATGAACAATCCAATCAGATGAATAACAATGGTCACCCGCAGAATCCACGAGGTGGCAGTCAACCACCCCGCAGGTTTGCTATCAGCCGGGCTCACCATATTGGAACTCACTGGTCAATGGACGACACGGGGATCTTCTTGCGTGGTGTCAGCGTGAAATCGTCCAGTATCTTCGCGTCCATTCCGTAGGCAGTGCCCCTGAGAGTTTCGCTATTAAACCTCAACACATGAACATGGTGTGCCGGTTTCGTGAGGCCCGGTTCCTGAAGGTACCAACGCTCGGGATCGGGATTGCGCTGGGGAACACCAAGGCCGCCATCGCCGATATAGACAACTCCATTTTCGGGGTCATGCTCTCCGGCCCGAATGGGAACGGTGCGCTTGAGGGCATGATCATGGGATTCGAGGGCGAGGTCGATGGTGTACTTCTCGAAAATGTCGACCCAATTGTCCCTGCGGGTGGCGCCGTCCTGATAGGTACGCACACTGGGGTATGATGGGCGATGGTAGGAAGCGACGACCCAGCGATTCTCCGGGCGGACCCGTTCAAGCGTTGAGTCCAGCCAGTCACGCTGGTCACCACCGAGGCTGATTTCTGTATTCAACGTGATGATGGAGACCCTCGAAGAGAGGGTTGTCTCAAAGTAATAATCCTGGCCGAGATCAGGCCAGGAAAACATTTCTACATACCCGACACCACGATCATGATTTCCCCGCGCAGGAATGATGGGAAGGAGGCGCCCCTTGCTGGTGGTGGTCAACTCATGATCAGAAAGCCACGGCTCCAGATAGCGCCATTCCGCAAGCTGGCAGTAATCACCGCCATGAACGAAGGCGATGATGTCCGGGTTTTCCTCAAAGAGGATAGACATGCGGCGGTTCATCTTCTGGCGGTCGTTATGATCGTATGGATCGCTTCCGCCAATTCGCGAATCCCCCCCGAAAAGAACCGCCACATCCTTGTCGTCGCCGGGGGCGGTGCGGAAGTGGAATTCCTGTGACACGGACTCATCAGTGGCAAAGACAACGTAATAGACGGTGTCGGGACGCAGGTCACTCAAATGGACGTGATGGTAATGGGCAGGGTCGACCCAGTTATGATCCACCTCGCGCATGGTGTACTTGCCTGTCTTGAAGGACTTGGAGGACTTGGAGTAGGACTCGATGTCTCCTGCCCTGGAGACGCGATCGAAATAGACACGATTATTGGTGCCTTCCTCTCTTGTGTTCCAGGAAAGGACTGCCTGGCTGGCGGGATCCTTGATCCAAAGCACCCGATGATGAAAAGTTCCCGAATCAGGGGCGGGAACGATGGGATCCTGGGCATACGCCATGGTTGCCAGCATCGCCGCCATCAGGGGGGCGGTGGTTGCTCCAAGAAGACTTCCACGCCAATTTATCATGGGAACGGACTCCAAGTCGTTGATTTTAGCGGGCTTGGGGCATCAGCCCGCCCGTCAAGAAGTAACCATTAATCGCCACTGAATGACTTGGCAAGCATTATGGTCCAAGGGACACCCCGTCACGGAGTTGTCATCGTAAATGGAGGGCCTTTATCAGCGTCGCAACCAGACGTCCCCCCGGGAGTCCTGGTCGCTTCCCGCATGAATACTCGCAACAACCTGATAGACAACTCCCGGTTCGATATCGGGAACATTCAATGTATAGATGTGATCGTGGCGGGTGAATCCGCTCCAGCCCGGATGAATGTCGATATCAATCACCGCACCGTTTGCAAGGAGCGCCACGGATTCTATCATGAGCCCCTCATTGCCGGATTGATAGTCGAAGAGGACCTCCCATGTTCCCGGTCGGTCGAGATGGGAGGTGACATTCATGACCAGATCCGAGTAGTCCGTTGACAAAACCTCCTGGCTCCATTGACCAATGCGGATGGTCTCATGATCATCCAGATCGATGATGAACATGTTCTCGCCGTGACGAGTGACATCCACCCAATCGGACACCCCATGCCACTTCCCTGAGTTGGCGCGAAATGTGGCACGCAGCCGCTCGACAGGAAGGGAGGAGATGGATGCATCCTCGGAGGACATGGTCACACTTGCCGCAATCCCGTGGTATCCCTCCGAACCATCGCCCCGGGAGATGGTGACAACCCCGGGTTCGAAATCATCGTTGGATGGAAAGACGACAACAACATGGCCGGTGGCCTCCTCGATATGAAAGTCCTTTTCCTGTTCAATGGGTGCCGGGTTGACGGTAAACGTGGCGAGGCGGACCTGCCCGGCGGGTGACCTGAAAGTCGCAAGCCGGTAATCCCCCGGGCCAATCCATAGGGAGTATTGTTCCCGGTTGCGACGAAAGGCTTTCACGCGGGCATTCACTTCTCCATCCATGATCATCAGCCTTTCCATTTGAGGAAAGGCACGACCATTCAGTGTCATGACACCTGAAAGCTTGATAAGTCCCGTGTAATCCAGAAGGACGTCGAGTTCCTCCATGTCATGGACAATCTGAAAATTGTGCGTGGCATTGTATAGCTCGTGCCGAGGAGTGACGGAGTGGGAACCCGGAATCAAGCCCTCCAAAGTGGCGCGCCCCTCGACATCGGTCGTCACAACAGTAAGCGGAGATCCCTGCGCGAGTTGACTGGTATCGCGGTGTTCGATGGGGACATCGGGGAGGGGATCCCCGTGATGATCCAACAGGACAATGTTGACCATAACCCCGGTGCTGATGTTGATCTCAACCCCGGTGGTGTCGATGTTATCCACGATGGAGGCCTTCGTTGATCCATGGGCCGCTGGTGATTCCCGTCGCGCCTCAAGAATGTAATCCCCCTCATCCAAACCATTGAGTGAAAAGGTACCATCGAGTTCAGTGGTCATCCTTGGCGGTGCGAAGGCGAGTTGTCTCCATTGCCCATGATAATGACCTCGGTAATGGAAGTGGAAATTGCGGCCATCATCGGGCATGGCAAGGACCTCCACTCCCGCGGCGGGGATACGGTTACCAGATTCGTCGTACTGATAGACAGTCCCGCGAATGGACGCTGCTTCACGAAGTCGGACCTCAATGACCTCCTCCCCATCCTCGGAAACACTTCCCTCGGCCATACCCCGACGCGTTCCGACCCTTCCATGGCTGACGACATCGACCACATGGATGACAATGGCGCGTCCGGGCATGTAATTCGTCACATTGGTTTCCCCCTGCGGGTTCCTTGCCTCAAGAGCGGTTCCCGGAAGGAAGCGGTTTATGGTGGGGGAAATCACTTTGTATAGAAAACGCTCGACGGGCTCACCCGTTCTGTCGTCCACAACACGGAGCCTGAAGCCCCCCGCAGGCTGCATGCGTATGACCAGGGGGAAGTCCTCTGGTTTCTTTGCCCCCTCCTGTTGGTGTATATATCCATCATGTATTGCCGAGAGATGGAGATTTGCATGTTCAGGCACACCCGTCAGCGCAAAGACCCCCTCGTCGTTGGTGGTCACCTGGCTGTGGTAATGCCCCTCACTTGACTCCATGTTGTAGGCACTGATTCTGACATTGGGTAGGGGGTTGCCCTCTCCATCCACCACCTTCCCCTCCAGGGGTTCTGAATCGTGAAGAACAAAGTCCACGTCGCGCCGGTATTCACCCGGCTCCAGTTCCAAAGTCCGGGTGGGGGGTGGGCTGTACTTTCCATCCAGGCTGTCCTGCCGCACGTTGACGGACACCTCCCTGGGGGGAAGCTTGTCGATGAAGTAATATCCGGATTCGTTGGTATGTACGACCGGGCCAATACTTGTTCTGATATGGACATTTCCGCCATACTCCAGCGTTGCATGCATGGCGACCATGCCAAATCCCTCCAGGGGCTGATCAGAAGCATCGCGTACATATCCGGATATTTCCGCGTATTCCTCCAGCTGCAAAACGACCGGCTCGGGGGCTTCCCTTCCAAGGGAAACAGTTGCATCCGCGTATCCATTGGGGGCATGAACACGAATGCCAAACGAATCATTGGGGGTGGCGTATAGACGAAATTCCCCCAACCCATCGGTGGGGTCGAGGCTGGGTGGCGACCCACCACGCACGGATTTCAATGGCCGCACTCCCGGTACCGGCGTCTGGCCGTCACTTTCCACGACTTTTCCCCGGACAAGAAGACCCGGTGCTGCCTCAATGGTGACAGGGTCGGGATCCTGACGGTCGGAAAGTTGAATTCCCACCCGGTTGTATCCATCGTAGGGAGGGTTGGGAACGTGAACCCAACCCTCGGGCATGGACAGGAAAAGATTGGCGAAGCTCGTCGGTTGATGGATGACCACGGAAAATTGCCCGTCGTGCCCCGTGACAACGGCACCCTCTGGACGAGCCATGCCGGGATGAAGATGGGTGGGGCTGACAACCACCCCCCGGACTCCCTGGCGGCTTTCCTTGTCAATAACCCGCCCTGAAATTGTGAGGTCTTCGGAAAACTGAAGAATCTCCTCCTTTTCGCCGCCCTCGTTCAGTTCAACCATTTTCTGGATGGTGCCGAGGGCGTAACTCCCATATGCTGCAACGATGGGAATTTCTCCGGTCGATGCAATGAGCCGGTATTGCCCCGCTTTGAGATTCTCAAACCGAAAGGTCCCCTCGTTGTCGGTGCGCGTTTCCACCAGGGCGACCGCCATGATAAAGGGGGCTCCATGGCTCATTGCCGAGGTGCGCACCGCGTGAACGTGGCCATTCGTGACAGGGGAACCATCCACATGGAGAAACCTGCCATGTATAACCCCGGTGCCACGTTCGAGGGTGATAAGGGCATCACGCTCGCCAACAGGATAAGCTTCACTCGTTTTGGGAATGAATCCATCCGCAATAACGGGAAAGCTCACGCGACCGCCAACCGGCAGGCTTGATAATTCGAAGTTGCCATCGGCGTCCGTCACCGTCTGCGAGGAGGCCAATCTGGAACTTTGTCTCCCCGAGTTGCTGAGCAGGGACCGCCAGCCAACCCGTGCCCCCTCGATGGCATTTCCCGATTCATCGACAACACGACCGGCAATGCTCCCAGCTTCATCAAGGAGCAGATCAATTTCCTTGGAGTCCCCGGAGAAGGCGCCATCCTGATAGTCGGGCTGGACAACCGTTGCGTAGTCGGGGGCGCTTGCCTTGAGGGTAAAAACGGAATAGACGTTTCCCATCCCCGGTACCCTGTTGACCTTTACCCGGGGCACCTCCATTTCCCAATGGCCGCCTTCATCAGCAACCGTTTCCACCAATACACCCGGCTCTTCAATCCCGGAACTTGCGGTAATCATATCATGGTCAAGAAAGGAAATCCTGGCACCAGGAATTGGCTGGGCCGTGTTTGCATTAATGACCCTGCCGTGGACTCGAATCAGGTCATTCTCATCGGATTCAGCCGGGGGAATATCATCGACAATTTCAACTGAAGTGTCGGCTTCCGGTTGCTCGGCGACTTGATTGTCCTCCGGAGATCCATCGGCCTGAATCAGCTCATGGGGAACGGGGAGTTGCTCCTCCAGTTCCTCCACGGCATCGGCGACGGTGACCTCCTCTTTCCCACCTTTGGGGATCAGGATGACAACAACAATGACAGTGATGGTTAAAATGAGAGCGAGTAGGAGACCGGGATGGGATTTTCCACCCACCTTGTTTCTTGACGAGTTCATGATGACGTCGTTCCTCTCTGTTGGAAAAGGACCCCGATTTTCGCCATGGAATGAAGCCCCCTTGAATCATGTTACGGTATTTACCTTCCGGAATCCTCCATGTGTCAAGGACCAGCTTTCCCAATCCGGCCTGCTGGAAATCGGTAAACTTTTATCGCTCCAAATGGGGCAAAATGGCACTTTTCCATGATGTGCCTTGACCACGGGCATGGCTTTTGGTTGGCAATGGTCTTGTTGGCTAGCCAACAAGCAAGTCAGCCATTGCATAAGATTTCCCACAGACCCAAACCACTGGAGTTCAAATGTACCTCAAATACGCCCTTTCCGCCCTGCTTGTCGCCTTTTTGGCATCCTGTGGAGGTGGAAACGACCAGCCAGCCCAGCCCACTTCGGAAGACCCCCGGGAACCGAGCCGTATCATATTCGCCTTCCAGAAACAGAGCGACCCCCGCCAGATTCGGGAAAACGCCGAGCGTGCGGCGGCCTTCCTTACCGAGCGCATCGGCATTGAGACGGAAGTCCTGGTCCCCGCCAGTTACGGGGCAAGCGTTCAGGCGCTGGTGAGCAACCGTGCCCACGTTGCCTACCTGTCCTCAATTCCCTTCCTTCTTGCCCGCGACGAGGCACCGGTTGAGATGGTCCTGGCGGAATTGCGTGAGGATCGGACGGAATACGACTCCATTTTCGTCGTTCGCAAGGATTCCCCCTACCAAACCCTGGAGGATCTCCGCGACGCCCGCGTCATGTGGACCTCCCCCACCAGCACCTCGGGGTACGTGATGGCATATTCCCGCCTGGTGGACGAGGGGCTGCTGGAGGCTCGTCAGGATACCGGGGAATTTTTCTCCACGGTGAATTTTGCCGGCGGATATGATCGGGCCCTCATGGCGGTGAACAACAATCAGGCGGATGTCTGCGCCGTGAGTTACTACACCATGGAGGGAGACCGCGCCGATGTTTACAGCACCCAGGAAATGCGGGACAACCTCCGGGTCCTCGCCAGAACTTCCGGCGTGCCGACCCACCTGGTGTGCATGCGCAGCGACCTGCCCCAAGGTGTGAAGGACCGCATTCGCGAGGCCCTTCTTGCCATGAGCGAGGAACATCCTGAATTGCTGGCTGATGTATATGGTGCCGCTGAATTTGCCATTGTGGATGAGGCGGAGCACGTTGAGGGGGCATATCGTGCCCTGACAAACACAGGGCTGGCCCTCCGCGGCCTGGTCAACTGAGGAGTCGACTGCCCTGAGCACTCTGACCATTGATGAACCAGACGTGATGGCTCCCCACGAAGATCGCGTCGCCGACGCGGCCGAGGCCCTCCTGGCGGACCGGATTTCCGTTCGCTATGAAGGCAAGGGCGCGACGGCCCTGAACGAGACCACGCTTTCCCTTCGCGAGGGGGAGCGTGTCGCCGTTGTGGGACCATCCGGTGGTGGCAAGACAACGCTGCTCCGTGCCCTGGAAGGGTCGGTGAAGTGTTGCGAAGGATGCGTTCATTGCCTTGGGAAAGCGGTGCTTGTATATCAGGATTTGCGTCTGGTTTCCGAGAGGTCGGTCCTGTCGAATGTTTGCAGCGGTGCCCTGGGGGAACTCCCCCGCCGTCATGCCCTTTGGAAATTTCCCAAACATATTGAGGAGCGCGCCAAGGCACTTCTGGAGGATCTTGGGCTGGCAGGCCTTGCCAATCGCAATGTGGGCACGCTTTCAGGAGGGCAACGCCAGCGCGTCGCCATCGCCCGTGCCCTTTGTGCCAAGCCAACGGTTCTTCTGGCCGACGAACCCCTCTCGTCGCTGGATCCGGAAAATGCTGCCCGCATTCTGACGCTCCTTGCCCGGTTGCAGACGAAATACCGTTTCGCACTGGTTCTCTCCATCCATGCACCCGGTCCCTACCCCAAGTATTTTGATCGCTACCTGCTGGTGCGTGACGGGGAAATCGCCCTCGAAACGAGAAATCGGGACGAAGCATGGAGAACGGCTTTCGGGGTGACGGACCCGGAGGATTTCGGCGCCGATGCTTCCGATGCCGGAGAACAGGTTTTTCCAACGGCACAGGACAGGATCCTTCGTGATGACCATCGCCCGATTGTACAGGCTGCAAAGGTGGGCCTGGTGGCGATGGTGGCTCTCGTTCTCCTCGTGTGGTCTGCCGGTGCCCTCAACATTAACACAAGTTCCTTTGACGGTGCGGGTTCGGCGGTTTTCGACTTCCTGCGCCGGGTGGTGCCTGAAAGCCCGGCGGCATTTCTCGCCCTGCCGTGGGGAGGGTTGATGCTTTCCCTCATCGAGACCATCCAGATGGCAATCCTCGGGACGGCGATCGGTATTGCCGTTTCCCTGCCGCTGGCGGTCCTCGCTTCGCGGCAGACCTCGCCCCGGTGGCTCCGTGTGCCGATGCGGTTTCTGCTGAACCTGATCCGCACCATTCCCTCGATTTTCTGGGGGCTGATTTTTGTCGCCTTCGTTGGCCTGGGGCCATTCGCAGGTGTGTTGGCATTGGCCGCCTATTCGGTGGGTTACCTGACCAAGTTTTTCTATGAGGGGCTGGAGGACGTTGATGCCCGTGCAGGGGCGGCGCTTCGCGCCGTGGGTGCCTCCCGCATTCAGGTCTTCACCCAGGCGATTTTTCCCGCCGCCCGGCCCGTGCTCGTGGCGGCCTGCCTTTTTGTCTTCGAATACAACATCCGCAGTGCCAGCATTCTGGGGATCGTGGGAGCCGGGGGAATCGGGCAGGACCTGATGTATTACTTTGAGTGGCGTGATTTCAGTTCCGCTGCCGCCGGGCTTCTTCTGATCCTTGTGATTGTTGTTGTTTTGGACACCATCTCGGAAATTTGGCGCCGCCGTCTGACAAAACAGCGGGGCACCTGAGCGGGGCTCAACGGGTTGACCCACCTTTTCTTGCCCTTGTGCCGCCGGGGACGGGGAATGATGGTCAGGACCGGAGCGTGATCGTGTCACCATGAGCCTTGAGGATGAATACAAGCAAAGCACCCGGTGGCTGGGGCCGTTGTTCGCCCTGGCACTTGTTGCCGTGTTCCTCGCGGTGACGTGCGCCCGGGGTGGGTTCGTCGAGCAGCCTGATGCTGATTCACCCGGCACCGGGGAGGTTGCCCCATGATGCCGCCCCAGGCTGCAGCCGTGAACTCCAATGGCACCTCCATTTGGAAAACCCGGTGGATTTCGGTCTTCCTCCTGATAGCCGACACCATCGGCCTTTCCCTCTGTTGGCTGGGGGCGTGGTATTTTCGGGTTCTGATGACGCCGATCCTCGGCCCCATCAACACCATCGATCCCTATCTGGCGGTTTACCCGTTGGTGCTGCTCGCCGGCCTGGCCAACTGCATGGCCTTTGGATTGTATCTCCACCGCCGCCGGTTGTCATCCCTCAATCGTCCAAGCATTCTCATTCGTGCCGGGTACCACTGGCTGCTTTATATTATTGTCATCGGATTTTTCTTCAAGGAGATGGATCTTGGCCGCTCCATCATCCTGTTGGCAGCGATTCTGGGGCAGGTGCACCTGTTTCTGTCCCGTGGTGCCCTGAAGTATCTGAAGGGACGGGCGATCACGGCGGGGCGCGGCACCATGCGATGCGCCATTGTGGGAACGAGTTCCCTGGCGCTGGAGGTCCGCGAATCCCTCCGTCAGCACCCCGAAGTGGGCTATACACTTGCGGGAATGATTTCACACCCAGGGGATGAGCCCGCCCCCAATCTGGACGAGGTGGGTATCCGGCTGCTGGGTACGGCATCGGAACTCGACAACATCGCTGAACAGGAAAATCTGGAGGAAATCTTTCTTGCGGTGGCTCATCTTGATGCGCGGGAGCAGCTGGACCTGTTGAATCTCGCCGACCGCCGCGGCCTGAACGTCCACGTTGTGACGAATATCTTCGGCGTCATCACCGAACAGGCCAAAGTCGGCGAAATCGGTGCGTACCCGGTCATCACGCTCCGCGACGGTTATGTGCCCCTTCATCAGGATCTGCTCAAGCGCACCCTTGATCTGGCATGTGCCGGGTTGGGATTTCTGGTCTGGATGGTGTTCTTTCACTGGTGGATTTCCTGGCGCATCATGAAGGATTCCCCCGGGCCGATTTTCTTCCGCCAGGAGCGTGTGGGAAAAAACGGGACCACCTTCGAGATCGTCAAATACAGGACCATGCGTACGGAGGCCGATCCCTACGGTTTTGCTCCGACCCAGGATGACGACCCGCGGGTGACACCCTTTGGCAGATGGTTGCGGCGGACGAGTCTCGACGAAATGCCCCAGCTCCTCAATGTCCTGAAGGGGGAAATGAGCATGGTCGGCCCCCGCCCGGAAATGCCCTTTATTGTGGAGAAATACGAGCCCTGGCAACGGCGACGGCTTGACGTGAAACCGGGTGTTACCGGATTGTGGCAGGTCATTGGCCGCAAGAATCTGCCCCTTCACCTTAATATGCAATATGACTTCTACTACATCAAAAACCAAAGCTTTCTCCTCGACGTCGAGATCATCCTGAGGACAATCCCCGCTGTACTCCATGGAAAGGGCGCCTTTTGAGAATCGTCATCGTTGGAGCAGGCACGGTCGGAACAAGCATCGCCCGCTACCTGACGCGGGAGGGGCACGAGGTCGTCATGATGGACAAGTCGGCCACCGCACTGGCACGACTCGAGGATCTTGATGTCCAGACCTTCCCCGCCAATGCCTGCGACCCGGACAATCTTCTCGAGGCCGCGGTGGATCTGGCCCATGTTTTCCTCGCCGTCACCAATCACGACGAGACGAACCTGATCGCCGCCTTCGCCGCCCGCAAGATGGGATGCCAGCGTGTGGTGGCACGGGTGCGCTCCCCTTTTTACTACAAGGAAATGCACGTGCCCTTCCGCAGCGGGCTCAACATCTCGATGTTCATTTCCCCCGAGGTGGAAACGGCGGAGGAGTTCCTCAACTTCATTCGCACACCGGACGCCCTGGCGACGGTGACCCTTGCCCAGGGACGGGTCCAGTTGCGGACGATCAAGATGTCCCCTGAAAGCGAATTCGCCGGGCGGGCGCTCAAGGATCTTCGATTGCCGGAGGGGGTCCTTGTCGCTGCAACACGCCACGAAGGAATCGCCCACATCGCCCGTGGGAACACGGTCCTCCATGGCGAAGACCGCGTGACACTCATGGGACTTCCCGCCATCCTGGATGATGTCTCCCGCCGCTTCCACATGATGAAACCGGATGACGAATCCAAATGGGTTGTCATCGCCGGAGCAGGGGAAACCGGGCTCGTTCTTGCAAAGGGGCTGGAGCATCAGGGCAAGCAGGTCACACTCATCGAACGGGACCGTGCCCGGGCCGATGTGGTGAGCCGGGAGGTTGGCAAAAGCACCCGAATCCTCCACGGGGATGCGACCGAGGCAAATTTCCTCAAGCAGGAACACATCGGCAAGGCGGCCTACTTCATCTCCGCCATGGGTGATGACGAAAACAACATCATGTCGACGATGCTGGCCAAGGAATTGGGAGTACGCAAGACGGCATGCGTCATCGACCGGCCCGACTATATCAGGATCGTGGAGAAGATTGGTATCGACGTGGCCATCTCGCCCCGGTTCGTTGCCGCAAATCGCATCCTTGCCATGGTCAAGCGCGGACGCATCCGCAGCGTGACGCTTATTGAGGATGGCGAACTGGAAATCAATGAATACGAGGCCCTGAGCACTTCACCGGTAACCGGCCAGCCCCTCAAGGATGTCCCCACACCCGACCACTGTCTCTTCGGGGCAATTGCAAGGACCGGACGTGTACACATCCCCCGTGGGGACTTCATCATTCATCCGGGTGACACGGTCATCACCGTGGCCAAGCCCGAGGCAACCGACAAGCTGGATGTCCTCTTTGCCGGGGCACCGAAATCCACAACCGTGAAGAAGCAATGAACCTGCGGATTGTCTGTCGGCTCGTCGGGAAACTTTTGATGGTGTTCGCACCAACAATGCTCCTGATGATACCCTTCATCATCTGGTGGAGAGAGTGGAGCATTCTCCTTGCCGTCGCGCAATCCATGGCGATCTGTCTGCTTTTCGGTTTTACGCTTTACATGATTGGCCGGAAAACCACCCAGGAGCTTTTCCGCAAGGAGGCGCTTGCCACGGTGGGATTCAGCTGGATCAGTCTTTCCATCATTTCCGCCCTGCCGATCTATTTTGGCGGGATGGCCTCCACGTTTACCGATGCATTTTTCGAATCCACATCGGGCATCACCACGACCGGCGCCACGATTCTCGGAAGCATTGAAACCCAGCCACGAAGCCTCATCTTCTGGCGGGCATTCCTCCACTTCGTTGGGGGCCTCGGCATTGTTGTGTTCTTCATTGCGATCCTTCCCCTCCTCGGTGCCGGTGGCAAATCACTGTTCAAGCAGGAGGCAGCAGGGCCGATTCCCGAGGGCTTCACCCCGCGAATCAAGGACACGGCGATCAATCTTTGCAAATTGTATATCGGCCTTAATGTGGTCTGCTTCCTTGTATTGCTTGCGCTGGGTCTTTCCTACTTCGACGCCCTTTGTCATGCGATGTCGCTCCTCGCAACAGGGGGATATTCCAACCGCGATGCAAGCGCCGGGCACTTTGGCTGGCTGATCCAGTGGGTGTTCATCCTGTTCATGTTCATCGGGGCGACGAACTTCCGCCTCCATCTGAGGTTCATCAAGGGGGACTTCCTCTGCTACTTCAAGAGCGAGGAATTCAGGCTCTATTGCGCCATTATTCTTGGGGGTGCTTTGATTCTGACCCTCGCGCTATTTTTCCATCGCAGTGTGTTTGTCTCCAATCCGGGAGGCTTGAATTTACGGGACGGATTGTTCAGTACGATCACCATCGTCACTACCACGGGGTTTGGCACCGTTGATTATGACATGTGGCCCCAGGTATGCCGCATGACCATTCTGATCCTGATGTTTACGGGGGGCATGGCGGGATCGACCTCGGGGGGAATGAAGGTCGTGCGTTTACTTTTGCTTTGGAAAATTGCCCGTTTCCATCTCAGCCGCGAGGCATCACCCAATCGCGTGAGAACACTCAAAATAGACGGACGCAATATCGACAAAAATACCATTCACGACACGCTGGTTTACTTTTTTGTCCATACGGCCATATTGGTGGCGGCCTGTCTGGTGGTTGCATTAATCATGGAATCCCAGCCATTGCTGACGACGATCTCCGCGGTTGTCTCCTGCGTGAACAACATCGGCCCGGGCCTTGAATTGGTTGGCCCGATGGCTGACTTCAGCGCCCAGGCAACACCGGTGAAGTGGATTCTGTCCTGCCTGATGCTCCTCGGTCGCCTGGAACACTTCGTCCTGCTGGTTCTCTTCTCGCCAAGCTTCTGGACGTATAGATAAGCAAGAAAACATCATGGGCCACTTAGAACAAAGCGCCTTGATCCGACGTTAAGAACAATTCCAAAGAGTATATACGTTGTCACGAGGAAGGTCCCCCCGTAACTCATCAGCGGCAGGGGAAGGCCCGTGCAGGGAAGCATCCCCAATGTCATGGCCACGTTGAAGATGACATGACATCCAAGGATGGCGATGGCACCGGCGGTGACGCATCCTCCGAAGCGGTCGCGGGCGTTGTCCATGATGAGGATCATTCGCCAAATGAGGAATCCAAACCCGAGAAGCAGGAGGATCCCACCCACCAGGCCCCATTGCTCCACGGCACCGGGGAAGAAGAAGTCGGTGTGGCGCTCGGGAAGAAACTGGTGGATGGACTGGGACCCCTGGCCCCATCCCTGGCCGAACAAGCCCCCATTCCCAACGGTGATCTTGGATTGTATGACATTATATCCAGTCCCGAGGGGATCGCGCTCGGGATTGATGAAGTTGAGCAGGCGCTCGCGCTGGTAAGGCTTGAGGAGGGGAAGCGCCGACGCCATCCCAATTCCCGCACCACCGCAAACAATGAGTAGATGGCGCCACTTGGCACCGGCCATGAGCATCATTGTAAGAAAAAGAAAGAAGAAGATGGAGGCGGTGCCAAGATCGGGTTGCGCAAGGATCAGCAGGGCGGGCACACCGGCAATCACCCCAGGGACCAGAACGCCTGAAAGGCGATTGAGCTTCTCGGGGTATAGCGCCAGCCATTGGGCGCAAAGAAGCACCGTTGCAATTTTCATCGTTTCCGCAGGCTGCCAGTTCACCGGACCCAGCATCACCCAGCGCTTCGCACCGTTGATGGTGTGCCCCGCAAAGAGAAGCCAGACAAGGGCACCCAGATTGAACAGATAGACAATCATGGCGAGACGATTAAGCCACTGGTAGGGAACAAGACAGGCCGTCATCATGGCACCAAGTGCCACGACCAGAAAGACCGCCTGCTTCTCGGCGGCCGATCTCAGGGAGGGAATCCCATGCACGGCCCCCTTGAGGAGCAAAATTCCGACAATGGTCATCACAATGAGCCCGATGACCAATGTATAGTCAACGTGCCGAAGCACCGCAAAGGGGTTGGCGCGCCCCCGGGAAAGGACGGCGCTGCGCTCGTGGCTGACGGGGACCGTGGTCAGGCTCACCATCCACCTCGCTGACCAAGGGTCACCTTCGGTGCCTGGTGGTGGGAACGACCTGCAAGGAACATCATGCCACCCCACGCCGTCACCAACGTCCAGACCATCAGGACCACCACGATGGCACCCAATGTCGCGAGCAGTACATCCGCTCCCCCGCCAAGGAAGAGGCGAACCGCCACCCAACCAACAAGAAGGTTCGCCCCCGTCAGGACATGGGCAACGGGATCAACGGGACCAAGGGATCGGCGGGAGAAAATCTCGCCAACCAGCAGGGCGCCAATCAAGGCACCAAGATAGACACCGGGAGCAATTCCCTCCAGGAACGGCAACCCCGCAGCAACGGGAAGCAGATAAGCAACACGATGGGAAAGAGGACGCGCCGCATTGACCAGCAGCAGGATGACAAGCGGCCATTCGACAAGGGCCGCCGCACCAACAAATCCCCGCAACACAACAACAGTCAGAAAGAAGAGAATACCGGCAATCAACGCCGCCGCCAGGGGGAAGTGCTCCTCAAATTTCCTCCAGAAGCCTGCCGGATTCATCGTGAAGCCTCCACGGACAACTGACGGAGGGGCACGACGAAGAGCGTGCGCAGTCGCTCGGGAGCAGAAGGCAACCGGACCCGCGCCACCGGTTCCCCGTTCTTGTTCCAGGAGACCTCCTCCACGGTGCCGAACTGCATCCCAGCCGGCGCCAGGGATCCAGCCATTCCGGAGGAAACCACGATGTCTCCCGGGCTGGTCTCCACGGCGGTGCGCTCGAATTGAAATTCAACAATGTAGGGATCCCCGGTACCACGAAGAAGACCCATGTCGGAGGTGGAAACAATTTGGGCGCCCCAGGCGGACAGGGGATCGGTGATGAGGATCACCCGGGCGGAGCGTTCGTAAACTTCGCTGACAAGACCGACAATTCCCTGGGGACCAAGGGCAACCATGCCCTCGGAGACCCCGTCGAGAGTTCCGGAGGAAATCCAGACCTGCTGGCGACCGGTTCTTGAAGGCCCGGCCAGAACCGGGGCGTGAATGAGTTCAAAACTTCCCGGCGGGATGTTGGTGGAAACATCCTGGGCAATCGTGGCGAGGGCGTGCTGGGCAAGCTCCCGGGCCGCATCGAATTGCTGTTCGAGGAGGGCCGCCTTGAGGGCTTCGTTCTCCTCACGGAGGGAGCGGGCGCCGCCAACGGCATCACTGACGACATCAACCTGACCCCTCGCCCATGCACCAGCACGGAGGAAAGGGGAGGTAATGGAGGCCCAACCATGATTGACGGGATTGTCGGTGCCGGGATGGCGCTGCTCAAGAACCTGAAGGGACAAGGCCAAAATCGCCACCACAACGAGGGGCAGCGCGAGCTTTTTCCAGCGGTTCTTTCTACGTACGAGGCCCATAACGGGGGAGCGGTCCTTCCAGCGGGAACATCCTGCGGCCTGCACCGACCCCGAGGTAACAAAGGGGAGCTGTACAAGGTCAAGTTTCAAGTCGCGCCCAACAGGAGGTTTCAAACAGGAATGACTCCATCGCAAACCCACGGTGATTTTCCGGGGGTGAGATCCACCCTTGCCTCCCTGCGGCCCAAACCCCTTAATTGACCGCCCGCCAACTGGCAGAAGCGGCGGCCAATCCCATTGCACCCAGGCATGAACACGAAATGACTTCCCGTCCTGACATCAAAGACAATCGCATCGACAAGCTTTTCGCCCGCTGTCGCGAGGAAAACCGGGCCGCACTGATCCTGTTTATCACCTCCGGATTTCCCGATCTGGAAACGACGCGGGAGCTCCTTCCCGTTCTGGAGGAAAACGGCTGCGACCTTGTCGAGCTTGGCGTGCCGTTCAGTGATCCCATTGCCGACGGGCCGGTTATCCAGAAGGCCTCGACGGTGGCCCTGGAGGCGGGTGCCACATTTCCCAAGACACTGGATCTCCTGCGCGAGTTCCGCAAAAACTCCCAAATGCCGGTGATTCTGTTCGGCGCCCTGAATCCTTATCTCGTTCGTGGTCTGGAGGAATCGGCACGGATGGCCGTTGAGGCGGGGGCCGATGGAATTCTCGCCGCCGATCTTCCCTTCGAGGAGTCGGGCGAATTCCGAGATCTTCTCGCGGCAAGGAATCTTCACCTCATCACGCTCATTGCCCCCACGACTCCCTCCCCGCGTATCCGGCGCATCAGCGATTCCAGCACCGGCTTCATGTACTGCATTTCCTACAAGGGTGTGACGGGCAAAGGGGGCGCCGAGGGACAATTGGAAACGGTCGCCCGGGAATATATCGGGAAAATTAAGGCGGAATCGGATCTCCCCCTCGCCCTTGGCTTCGGCATCCGAACACCTGAAAACGTGCGCCAGGCGGTCGATGGCGGCTCGGATGGCGTGGTTGTCGGGACGGCCTTGATCCAGTGCATCGAGAAGGCGAAGGCCGAAGGCAGGGACGTGAAGAAGGTTGTTGGGGAGTATGTGAAGGGTCTTGCCTCGGAGCTTTCCAGGAAGGCGTAAGCAACGATGACCGAGAAGAAACGGGAAAAACTTCCCGAGGAATATTTTTCCGCACCTGCCGCCGCGATTACCACCGGTGTGGTGTTTGCAATTCTCAAGACCTTTTACGGCTTCAAGGTGACGGGGATGGATCGGTGCCCGACCGAGGGTCCGGTTATCATCGCCCCGAACCATACCTGTTTTCTCGATCCGCCCGTCGTGACATGCTCGATGCGTCGGCCCGTCCACTACATCGCCGGTGCCTGGTTATTCAAGGCGCCGCTGTTTGGTGGCCTGATTCGGCGGCTTGGCGCCGTGCCGGTGGATTTGGGAAAAAGCTCCGACAAAGCCGCCTACGAGGCGTCGCTGCGACTGCTCCAGCGGGGAAGGCTGGTTTGCCTGTATCCGGAGGGAACACGCACATACGATGGAAAACTCGCCCCGCTGAAGCCAGGAGTTGGGCGGCTGGCCGTGGCAACGGGAGCGCCGATTGTCCCCCTCACCATCCACGGTGGATATGCAGCATGGCCGAGGTCGCGCAAGTTTCCGAAAATCTTCAAGAAGATAACCTCCGAAGTACATGAACCCATCTGGCCCGGAGAAGTCTCAACAGGCCCGGAAAAACGCCAGGAAGCGGCCCGCATGATGGCGGAACTGGAGCGGGTGCTCAGGAAAGGTCTCGGAGAACTTCCTGGGGAAGAAGCCGCCCCCTCCAACCCGGAACAGTCCTCAGATTAATGTAATCGGGCATGACCTCCACCGTGGGGGGATGGTTGTTCGGCCTGACGAGAAACGCCGCGCACCTGATGGAAACCATGCGCTGGGAAGTTTCCCGAAGGTACTGCCCCACCGACCCTGCGAAACGGCGAAGGCGTTCCTCATTCAGAACATCCTCCCAGAAAACCTCGGGATCTGTTCGCAACTTCACTTCACAAAAGAGGAGATAATGGCGGTTTGCGGCGATCAGATCGATGTCGGACTTGTCCGGGCCAACCCAACGATGGGCGACCGTCCGGTGTCCACGCCTCCAAAGATGGTGAGCGACAACCTGCTCGGCCCAGCTCCCCGCCTGATGAACATCGGCACCCGGTGGGAGGCGTGAAGGGGGCTTCAAACTGAAAAGAAGAGAGGGGGACAAACGGCCGGGTCTCCTGTCTAGTCAGGATTCGTGGTGAATTTGGGAGGCGGAATTGCTTATTCCCGTTGATTTCGTATCTCCCGGTTGGAAAGCCTCCCCACCACCTGTTGTTCCATTCTCCCCCGGAGATGGCAACACGGAATTCCAAGTCGATGTGACACTCAACATGCCTTTTACTGCTTCCCGCTCCCTGCTGCTGCTGCTCGCCTTATTCCTCTTCTCGTCCACCGGGTTTGCCCAACAGAACAACAACCGGCCTGCCCAAAGCATTGGCGAGATCACCCCGGTCTTTCAGTACAACAAGACCACAATTGCGGTAACGCCCTTCCTTGTCCAGGGGGCATCTGTTGAGATCGAGACGCTTCCGCGGATCATCCGCGCCAACCTTGAGCTCAGCGGTTTGTTCCGGATGCCCGAGGACCAGCGGGCCGCCAATCGACAGAATATCGCCGACAACGCAAACAGCAGCATCGCCTGGGACCGTTGGTCCGAAATGGGTGTCGAGCACTACATGATGGGACGGGTTGTGGAACCGACACCCGGCAATCTTGAGGTGACCATCCTGCTTTATGACGTAAAGAGCCGTCAACGTGTCATGAGCCGCAAGTTCACCGCGCCCCGCACCCGCACCCGCCATCTCGCCCACCAGGTTTCCGACGAGACAATGTTGCAGATCCACGGCATCGGCCCCATCTTCCAGTCAAAGATCCTGTATGCATCCGAACTCGTTCCCGGCACCCGCGAGATTGCCGTCATGGATGCCGATGGATACGACAACCGCCAGATCACCAAGTTCGGTAAGCTCGCCATTTCGCCATCATGGGGGGCCAATGGCACGGAGTTTTACTTCACCTCCTACCACGGCAACCGGGCGAACATCTACGGGATGCAATTGATTCCCGACTTCTCCACCATGCGCTATACAACGGGTCAGTTCTGGCCAATCGCCGCCTACGGGGGCACCAACCATTCCCCGAAATGGAACCCCAACGCCAGGCGCATTGCCATGATCCTCAGCAAGGATGGCAACTCCGAGGTCTATACAACCGACAGGACGGGTCAGAACCTGACACGCCTGACACGGACACGTGCCACCGAGGGAAGCCCCGAGTGGTCCCCCGATGGTCGCCGCATTGCCTTTACCTCCAACGAGGAGGGGGGCGTCCATATTTACGTGATGAATGCCGACGGTTCCAACAAACGCCGCCTCACCCGCCATGGTTCGTGGAGTGACGCCGTGTCATGGTCTCCCGATGGCACGCGCCTGGCCTTTGTACTCCGCGAGGGCGGCCGCAACGACATCTATATCTGCGACGTGAATGCAAGCCGTGAAAGCTACCGGCGCCTGACCATGAACCAGGGGGACAACGAAAGCCCCACATGGGCACCAAACGGAAGGCACCTCGCCTTCAGCTCCAACCGCTCCGGCCAATGGCATATATACATGATGCTCGACGACGGATCAAACCAGCGCCAGTTAACCCGCACAGGCCGAAACATGACACCTGCATGGGGCCCGATTCCGGAAATCAGGTAACATCAAGCCCAACAGAAATCGACGCAGGACACCCTGCGTCGATTTCCCGTCATGGGCCTGTAAGCAATCAGAAGAAATCCAAAATAAAAGATCAGAGGTCGAATCCCCCCCTCACGTATAGACAATTCACCCTCACGTCTATACAATTCGCCCTTTAAAAATTACTTCATCCCTCATCCTTCATCCCTTCGTTCACGCCGTCGTCGCGCGTTTGTCCCGGACGAGGAACTGGTCTGCCGTTTGAAGCTCATGGTGGAGGAATCCCGCGGAGACTTCCTGCATCAGCTCAATGGCAGTGCGGTGGCGCTGGTCGGGGCGCTTGTGGAGGGACCGGTGAATGGCATCGGCGGCATAAGCCGGGATGATGGGGTTGTGGGAGCGAAGGGGGATCGGTGCGTCGTGAACCTGGGCGTAGGCTATTTCCCGGCGATTGAAATGGGAGAACAGGGGAATTCCTGCGAACAAATTGTAGAGAACGGCTGCGAAGGAATAAATATCAGCGGACGTGGAAAAATTCGCCCCGATAACCCGTTCGGGGGCCATATATTCGGGGGTGCCGAGAATGGAGTCCGCAGCGGCCGCCGAGGCGAGTTCCATGGCAAGGGAGACACCGTGGTCCACGATTTTCACCCCTTCGAGGCTTGAGGGAACGACGATATTGGAAGGCTTGAGGTCGAGGTGAAGGATTTTGGCGTTGTGAAGGGCGTCGATCCCACTGGCGGCCTGATTGAAGACACCAAGGAGGCCGGCCATGGTGACTACATGGCCACGGCTGTCCAAAAACCGGTCAAGTTGTTCCCCCTTCAATAGCTCCATAATGCAGCAGTGAAGGCCATGGTGATCGAAATCGACCAAGTCAAGAATGCGCACAACATTGGGATGATTTAATCTGGCCCACCGGGCAGTGGCGAGACGGCCAACCCGGCGAAGGAGGTTAAGGTCAATGACCTTGATGGCGACCTGCCTGCCGTCCCGGACGCAACTTCCGCCATAAACGCGGCTGAGAGGGCCACGAGCGATCAAGTGATTGACCGCGTACCGGTCCTTGAGGAGACTTTCGACCAGCGGGAGTTCCCCTTCAATGTTCACTGACTGGCTCATGATCCCTCCAGATGAATGCACTACCTCGAAAATTGGAAGAAAAATCGGGGCCACAAAGACCGGTGTGGTATTCTGCGGGTGCCATCATGGGTAAATTGCAAGTTGAAACGATCCCCTTCCAGGCGGGAGGCAGCGACCGGTGAGCGAGACCAACTTCAAGGATATCGTTCGCCGTGTGAAGGAGGAGACGGACCTGGTGGAGCTGATCGGCCAGTCGGTCAGTCTCAAGCGTGTTGGCAATTCATTCACCGCCTGCTGCCCCTTCCACAAAGAGAAGACTCCAAGCTTTAAGGTCCACCCTGACAAGGGCTTTTTCTTCTGCTTCGGATGTGGAGCAAAGGGGTCCGCCATTGATTATGTGATGCGGACGGAGAACCTCGAGTTCATCGAGGCGACGGAGAAACTGGCCACGGCGTTGGGCCTGGCGCTTCCCAAAAGCTCGCCCGAGGACCGTGCGCGACGGGATGAAGTGGAGGAAAAGCGCCATGCCATCCTTTCGGCAAATGAGGCCGCCACAAAGTGGTTCCGCGCCGTCCTGAAGAAAAAACTCAACCCCATTGCAAATGCCTACCTTCCCGAACGTGGCCTTGGGGAGGAGCTGGTGGAGCAGTTTCAAATCGGTGCCACCCCTGATTCCTGGGACGGCCTGAAGCAGCACCTGATCAATCTGGGCTTCAGCGAGGGCCTGCTGGTGGAATCAGGTCTTTGCCGCCAGTCTGAATCGGGGCGCGTTTATGATGCGTTCCGCAATCGACTGATGTTTCCCATCCACGACGTCAATGGCCGTCCCATTGCCTTCGGCGGCCGCCAGTTGGTGAAGGATGAAAACTCGGGCAAGTACATCAACTCGCAGGAAACCGAGCTTTACAAGAAGGGGCACCACCTTTACGCCCTCGACATCGCCCGCGACGCCATTATGAAGGCCGGATATGCCATCCTGTGCGAGGGGTACATGGATGTCATCATGGCCCATGCCCATGGCTTCAACCAGGCAGTGGCCAGCTTGGGGACCGCGCTGACTCCCATGCAGGCCCGCCTCCTGAAGCGGTTCGCATCAAAAACTTTTTTCCTCTACGATGGCGACCTGGCAGGGCGCGACAACATGCTCAAGGGGGGCATTCCCCTCCTTGCTGCCGGTTTCGACACACGGGTTGTCATACTTCCCGAGGGCGACGACCCCGATACCTTCCTGCGCCGCGATGGTCACGATGCGCTGAAGGAACGACTGAATACGGCCCCGGAGTTTTTCGACTGGGCGATGGACGTCCACGACGGCAAGGTCGACCTGGCGACGCTGGCCGGCCAGGCGGAATTCACCGAACTGATGGCACCCATCATCAACGCCCTGAAGAACGACGTCATGCGCGAGGGCGCCCTGAAACGCCTGCTGGAGCGACTGGGAGGGCTGCCAAGGGAGGCCGTCACCCGGATCCTCAAGAAGCATCGGCAGGATCAGGAACGACGGGAGGAACGCTCGGATTACCCGCAATCACCAGCTTCCCGAACCACTTCCGGGGAACAGGATGAGGAAGCACCAACGGCACGGCGCCTCCCCCACCAGATGGTTGATCCCCTGGAGCGCAGCCTCCTGAAGCTGATGATCGAATCGAATGAGGCATTGGAAACTGCCCGCTCAAACCTGCGCCACGAGTGGATCACCGACCGGCGACTGGAGGGATGGATTTTCTATTTCCGGGATTCCGGCGGATACGCGAAGACACTGATCGAGGAGATCGAATTCCTCGACGAGCAACCGGGAGACGGCACCATACTCTTCAGTGTCATGGCGTGGGAGTTGTCGGCGTCCAAGGACGCGGCGGCATCCATGCAGGAAATCCTCCTTCGGTTGCAGGAGCGCCACCAACAGGCACATACCCGCGAAATTCTCGGGATGCTCGATGATCCCGCCCTGACCGACCAGGACAGGGAACGAATCCTGACGGTCTTTCACATGGAGCATCGCACCCGCCTCAAGGAATCAAGCCGTCATCTTCGCACCAGGGATGCGGCAGCGCGCCGCCATCGCCTGGGAGGGAACCTGGAAAAACCGGGAACCCCACCAATCAACCAACAAGGTAACCCATGACACCCACATTTAAAATCGGAATGATCGTCTTTCCCGAGGGGCAGATTCGCCCGCAGCTATACATGATTGCCGACCTGATGGGGAAGATTGCAGACCTCACGCCGATGAGCTTCGGTGCGGACCAGACACAATGGCCCGCAACGGACCTCCGCCGGTATCGAATTCGCACCAGTGATGAAGTCAGCTGGGACGAACGCATGGTGCGCGTCGGCAGGCTCCTCAATCCATTCACTGATGATTACTTTATATACGAGGTCACCACGGAATCCGGTGAGACCGGCGAAGTCCCCGAACACGACCTCAAGGTACACGAAGGGGCACTGGCACCGGACCCCGCGGAGATGCTCAGCCAATTTGACTTCGCGCCCTGGAACCTGGTCGATGCAAGGGCAAGACTGCTGGACAGCTACTTCTGCTCAACAGCGAAAAGCCTTGGAATCGTGGGCTACAATGGGGCGCGCATGCTCCCCATCCCCCACCAGATCAACGCGGCACGGTACGCCCTGGAATTTGGCCGCGTGCGTTTCCTCCTCGCCGATGAGGTGGGGCTTGGCAAGACCATCGAAGCGGGCCTGATCGCGTCGACGCTGCGGAAGTACTTCCCAAGCTGGCAGACGGCGATCTTCACCCCCGAATCGCTCACTGCCCAGTGGGCCTTCGAAATGTATGGCAAGTTTGGCAAATTGATTTTCTGTCTCGACGAGGAGGAACTCGACGAGGACGACCCGGGTGTGATCCTCCCCCACCATCGCGCCCCCCATTTTGCCCGCCACCATCATCCGGAAATCCTCATCGTGGATGAGGCCCACCAGGTCCTGCGCAACAGCGAGATTCTCGATGCCTTCCTGGAAATGAGCCGCCATGCCCATGCGGTTCTGTTTCTCACCGCCACACCTGTTTCCCACGACTCGCGCAACCTGATGCGGCTCCTGCAACTTTTGGATCCCGATCAATTCGGGGAACTCAACGACGTGGAAAAACTCCGAGACCTGCAACACCGCCAGGGGCTCATCGAGAAGGTCCTCACTGCCATTCGTGCCGAGACACCGGACCATGACGCCGTCGTCCGGGCGTGGCAGGAAACCGAAATTGAGGACGACGAAATAACGGCGCACATTGAGCTAGCAGGGGACGACAACCTCGGTCGCCACGAGCTGCACCGCCTTGCGACATTGATCGTCGACCGCTATTACCCGGGCGCACGGATCATTCGTTACCGGCGGAAGTACCTCGCCGAGGACAACGACCTCCCGATCAGAATTGTCTCCCCGGTGGAGTACAAGCCGATGCAGGAGGAACTCGATGTCGTCGGGCGTCTATACGCATGGCTGGAACTGCTCCGCCACGGGGGGCTTGAAAAGGATCGGGTCGCCCACCAGGTGGCCGCGGCACTGATCCAGGCAACCCACAGCTCCCCCCTTGCATTGATGGATTGGGTCAAGCTGCGTCAGGGACGCCTCGAGGACCGGGAGGGCGTGACTGCCGACCCGGTGCGCCTGGTGCTGCGGTCCCGGGAAACCCTCCCGCCGCTTCCTGGGGAGGAGGAACTGCTGGCGGAAATGGAGCGCTACGCCGAGGTGTGGCTGCAGCAAAGCCGCGCCGTGGACGCCACACTTCGTCCCCTCGCCAATACACCGCGCTTCAAGGCATTCCTCTCGTTCCTCAAGGAGACACTTGAGGAGGACCCCAACGCCCATATTCTTGTCTTTACAAGCTTCGAGTCCAATGTACATCCCCTCTACCTGCTGGTGAGGAAGACACTCGGCGAGGTCGCCGAAGTCATGGAGATGTACGGGGTTCAATCGCGTATAGAACGGGAACGCAACGCCTTTGAATTCCAGGAGGTTTCCTCGGGGAGCATCCTGATATCCGACGAGCTTGGTGGCGAGGGGCGCAACTTCCAGTTTGCCTCCCATGTCGTCCACTTCGACCTTCCTCTGGCCCCATGGATCGTGGAGCAACGCATTGGCCGCTGCGACCGTGTGGGACGGGAGGAGGAACTCGACGTCGACAGCCAGGTGTTGGTGGCAAAAGGGGGGCTGGACGAGGCCTTCTTTGATTTTCTTGCCGACGGTATCGGCGTATTCAATGAATCCATTGCTCCCGTCGAGGCGGAATTGGACGCCATCATGGTCCGCGTTCTTGAAAACTGTATCAACAACGGCGCAACCGGCGTGCTCGACATGATGGCCACGACCCAGGACTTCCTGGAGGAGGCACGGGACCGGGAAAATGCCGACCTGGAATTGCGCGGGAAGATCGGTGTCATGGAGGCCAGAAAAGTCTCCGCACACCTGAAGGACGAAGCCGAACTCCAGGCCCTGCAGGCCAACGTCATCAATTACGCCCGGCTCTTTGATTCCATGGTCGATGAAAAAGAGGATGGATGCGCGGTGATCACCGTGGGTGAATTTCACTCACTTCACGGAATGCCCGGAGTCCTCCCCGAAATGATTGGTTACTTCGACCGGCGACTTGCAGTGCGCCATGAACGGCGCGAGTTCTTCTCGCCCGGACACCCCTTCATCCGGTCCATGGCACTGGCCACCCTGATAGACAGCCCGGATCGCTGCGCCCTGGTGCGAAGAAAGGGCATTGATGAAGTCGCCCTCATGTGCAACTTCAGGATATCGCTTCCCCAGGACTTCATTCTCCTTGTCAAGGAACTGCCGGTGGACCTCCGTCCCCCGCTGCTCTCAAGAAGTGCCTCCCTCTTTCCCACACGGATGCTTCGCATGGTCGTCAATCTGGACGGAGGCGTCATCCCCATCATCCGGGACAATGAATTGTATTACGCCGACCGATGCGAGTCGGACGAATCACTTGTCGGTGCCGGGGATATAAGCGACCACCTGCCATCGGATTGGACCCGGGTGGTCATCCACGCCGCAGCACACGCCCAGCAAAGCGCCGAGGAAGTCTCGGACCAATGGATCGCCGACAACCGTCACGAGTTCGAGGACCTCGTCTGCGAGGTCTTCACGCGCGTCAACCCAACCCATGAGCTCGTCGAACCACAGATCGAGGCAATCATGGAATCAATCAGCCTGCTGACGGTGGAACTCGATTCCATTGTTGGCCTGATTCCGGACAAAGCATTGGAATAACATGAGGAAATTCCCGCTCCACATCCCGTTTCTGGCCGTCCTTTGTCTATACGGGGCTGGGTGCACAACAAGCCAGACCGTCCTTGCCCCACCCGAGCCAAGGCTGCCCGACCTCGCGGCGGACGCCGTGATTGGGCAGGGGGGAATGACGGAATCGGGCCTGAACAGGGTCGATGCCCTTGGGCTTTATCTCCCGTCAGCGGTGGCGATCGCACGGACGAATTCGGGCACCTTCATGTATATCGCCGATCAGGGGAATCATCGCGTGGTGCGTCGGGCCTTCGACACCGATGGTGCCCCCGGCGAAAAGGCCGACATGGTTTTCGGCCAGCCAACTTTCGGCAGCAATTACCCTCCCATCGATGGCGCAACGGAACACTCCCTCCTTTCCCCAGCCGGGTTGGCGGTCGGTGCTGATGGCACCCTGGCCATTGCAGATGCCGGTAACAACCGGGTTGTCATCCATCACGACCCAAATGACCCAAATGGTGGCGTGACCCTTTTGGGTGTGCCAGCGACAGAAGGAGAAAACACGGTATCCTTCCGCTCACCACTTGCGGTGACCTTCGACATGGAGCGCGAGCATCTTTGGGTCGCCGATACCGGCAATAACCGGGTTCTTCGCTTTACCTCCAATGGGGGGAGGGAACCGACCGCCGACCTCGTGATCGGGCAGGTAAATTTTCAGGACCACCTTCCCAATCTTGGCCGCGCCATCCCGTCCAGGGAATCCCTCCACCAGCCAACAGGCCTGGCCATCCATGGGGACCGCCTTGTCATTGCCGATGCAGGGAATAATCGGGTGATGATCTATACATTGACGGCTTCCGGTCCCGAGCCCGCCTTCACCCTGGGGCAGGGGGGAAGGTTCGACACCTCCCGCAGGGGCCGTGGTGCCTTCGGTTTGTTCCAGCCAACATCGCTCTGCTTTGATGGGGAGGGGCACCTGGTGGTGTCGGACACGGGAAACAACAGGGTGTTGGTCTTCCCGCCGGACATCAGTGGAGAGGTCCGCCCAACCCGTCTATACGGCCAACCAACAGGTCTGGGGGGAGGGGACGGCAACACGGGGGGGATCTCCGCCAATTCGCTGAATGGACCGGTTGGTGTTTCATCGGATCCGGAGGGACGCCTGTGGATTGCCGACACCCGCAACCACCGGGTTCTGGGATACCCTGCCATTACTGGAACACCAACGGCAGGGCATCTGGTGGGACAACGGAGCTTTTCCCTCGCCGAGCCAAATTCCCCCGACGGATCATCTCTTGCCGAACCGCGCGATGTGGCGGTGGATTTTTCCACCGTCCCTCCCCGTCTATACATTGCCGACGGCGCAAACAACCGTGTCCTCGTCTTCAGGGATGTCAACACCGCCCTTGATGGCGGGCTGGCGGACCTTGTCATCGGACCCCGCGATCCCCACAATACAACTGCGGAATTGATCGCAACCCCCACCTCCATCCTCCCCGACGGCAAGGGCGGTGTCTATATCACCGATCGGGACAACAATCGGGTGCTCTGGTTCCGCGACCCCCTTGTCCAGCATGAATTTCCTGATGCCATCATCGGAAGCCCCTACGGCGCGGGTACTCCATCGGCAACGACCCTTCATCGCCCCGAAGGCATCACCCGGGACAACCGGGGTCGCCTCTACATCGCCGACACACGCAACCATCGAATTCTCCGCTTCTCCAACCCCATCGACGAACCGGTGGCGGATCTTGTCTGGGGACAAAACGGGAATTTCGAGGAGGGCTGGATCAACAACGGTCGCCAAACCGCCCCCAACACCCTCGCTTTCCCCTTCCGCATGGATTTTTCCCACGACGGAATCCTCGCCGTGGCGGACACGGTCAATCACCGCGTCCTCCTCTTCGACCTTGAATCGGAAACACCCACCGAACCGATTGCGGTTCTTGGCCAGGGTGGGGACTTCAATCGCGGCATCGACAACCATGGCGGGTGCGGCCCAACAAGCCTGAGCGGCCCGGAAGCAGTCCTCTTCTACCACGAGGGCCTTCTCGTGGCCGACACGGCAAATTGCCGGGTGCTTTATTTCCCCAACCCTCTCGGGGATGACAAGGCTTCGAAGGCATGGGGGCAGGATGGAAAAATGGGCGCCTGCGAGATTACTGCCGCCCCCCCTTCCGCCACCAACTTCTGGTTCCCAACGGGGCTTTCCAAGGGACCGGGGGAAAGTTTTCTCGTCACCGACCGGGATCATCATCGGGTTCTTGCCTTTTTCCCTTAACCACCGTAACAATCACGGTTGCAACAGCTTGGACCGCGGGGAAATAATGGGATGCAAGCCCCATGGGGGGAACCATCGAGAGAGGAAATCCATGAAAACGAAACTCACCCATTCTGCGATTTTTTGTGCCCTTGTCGCTGGCATGACCATGGCACCGTCACTTGCATTGCCATGCGCCATCTGCGAGGGAAACACCATCAGCCTCCTTCCCTGGGAACACCCCACGGACAATGAACTGGACAAGGTCTTTGACGACGCCGCCGCCGAGTTTGGCGTCCCTTCCGACCTGCTCCGTGCTGTCGCCTGGGTGGAATCGCGCTGGATTCACACCGGCCCGAGCATCGATCAGGGCTGGGGCATCATGCATCTCGTTGAAAACGACACCGCCGAGACGCTGACTTTGGCTGCCAAGGCCATCGGGGAATCAACGGAGACCCTGAAGCAGAACCCGGTCGCCAATATTCGCGGAGCGGCGGCGATCCTGGCCCAATTTGCCAAAGAGACCGCTGGAGACAATCCCCGACTGGAGGATTATCAGGAGGCGCTTCTGAAATATTCGGGACTTCATCCCGACGCGGCCCCCTTT
>JAFIGB010000284.1 GCA_020831705.1 Candidatus Sumerlaeia bacterium
GGCGCATCGCCCGATGTTGATGCTGATCCTGCCAACCTGACCTGAAGCCACCAACCTCCTCCGATTCCACTGAAAGAAAGCCGACCCCAACCAGCCATCCACGTCGAATCCGATCGCTTACCGCAGCGAATTGGGGAAACATGGCCTGCCCGCGGGGGGTCAAGCCGACATCAAAAGCGAAAATGACCTTGAAGGGGAACGTGAAGGATTGAGGAGAAATGGTGCCCCCCCCCCACCTTGACCTTGCGCCAAACCACCCTTCCGGCCAATCGATGGAGTGCCTTCTGTGACTCCCTCCATGGACCCCGGCCAAAATCTCCTGAAGGATGAATATCATGCGTCTCCTCCTCACTGCAGCCCTCCTGGCTGCCATGCCCGCCGTGCTCCCTGCCGATCGTCCCACAATGGAGCTTCGTCCTGACGTCCAGATTCCCGATCTTCCCGGCTTTACTCCCCTGCCGCCCTCCGATCCCGACTTGTCGGAGAAGCTGCGCCTTCTGGTTGAGGAGGCGGGGCTTGATGAGGGGGCCCCGGCGGAATCGAGTCCCAGCAACATCGACGAGGTCGCTTCCATCGCCCTTGTGGATTTCCGTGATCCCGCAAATCCCCGGGTGGCCGACTGGAACGGCGATGCCTTTGTCTATCCAGCGAGCACCTACAAGATGTATGTCGCCGGGGAGGCCATACGCCGGGTGGTTGACGGGGAGATGAGCCTGGATGACGTGCATGAAATTGCCCCCCGCAATGTCCGGGGCGGTTCGCGGCCGGAGGCGGGGGATCCGATGTCCCTTTCGGAAATCATCCGCCTGACCATGCAGTATTCCGACAATACAACGGCGAATGAGTTGATAGACATCGTGGATCGCCACAAGGCGAGTGCATTGATGCACGCCCTGGGATGCCAGGGATCGGAAATAACCCGCAAGTTTCTCCCGCGCAATGTTGAGGACGAAGGCTTCGAGGACATCATGGGGACGGTAACCAGCGGGCGACACCTTGCCACGTTTCTTTGGGCCGTGGAGCAGGGCGCCATCGGTGGCGGCAAGGGACGGGGATTGATCAAGGCATACCTTGCCATGAACGACCGGGGGCGTTTTTACAAGGGGCTTCCCGAATCGGCAACCATCCACTCCAAGACCGGCTGGTGGAATATCTATACAAGCGAGGCGGCCATCATTGAGGATGGCGACCTGCGTTATATCCTGTGTGTTCTTTCCGTCCAGCCGACATCGGTTGCCGAGGAGCGCATGGCGAAACTTGCCGCCAGCGTCCACGCGATGCTTTCCGAGTAATCAGTCGGGTTCGTAGTAATTCTCCAGCGGGTTTCCCTCATCGTCCATGGGCTGGACGGTAACGCCCACCGTGATTTCCTGCTCCCCACCGCCGAGGATGACACCGCGGATGGGGCTGACATCGCTGTAGTCCCTTCCCCAGGCGAGGACAATATGGGCGAAGTAGGGCACCTGATTGTTGGTCGGATCGAAATCAAACCACCCGAAACCGGGTATATACGAGGAAATCCATGCGTGGGATGCATCCGCCCCGACTAGTCGTGGTTCGCCCGGTGGGGGGTCCGTACGCAGGTAACCACTGACATAACGAGCAGGCAGCCCAATGGAGCGCAGACAGCCGATCATCAGGTGGGCAAAATCCTGGCACACACCCCTGCGCGTTTCCAGCACCGTGGCAATGGGGGTGGAGACATCGGTGCTCAGGGGGACATACTGGAATTCCCGGTTAATCCGCGCCATCAGATCCAGCAACCCCTCCATGACAGGGCGGTTGGGAGGGAAGCTCACCATGGCGTAATCGTGGAGTTCGTGGCTTCGCACCACATGGGGGGAATCAAAGACGTACTCGAACGCCTCCAATGAGGCCGGTGCCAGATCGGCCTTGAGAAGGTTGCGTACATATTCCCAGTTTGGCGTCACGCCCTCCTCGGGAAGGAGCGGCCAGTTGATCCGAACGTTACTTTCCACCGTGACATCCAGCTGGGTATGGGGCTGTTCGATGTTGAAATACGTCGTCCAGTTGCCAAAAAAATCAGATCGTTCGGTGAAAATGTCAGGGGTTGGATTGATATCATGGCGGACGTCCTCCACCTCCTGAAACTTATAGACACGGGGAACCAGGTGCGCCCGGTTCTGGCACATGGTCACGGGGGTGGCGTATGTATAGCTTGTCGTGTGCCTGACGCTGAATCTCATGGGGCGGTCTCCGGGGCGCTTCCCAGATGACGGGCCTCGGTGTGGCTGAAGTATGTCCGCGTGAGGAGGTCGGAAATTTCGGGGAGGGCCGCCCTGAGGGTGCCGAGCACTTCGCCCAGGTTGTTGCGCCATCCATTGTGATTGGCTTCCAGCAGCGAGTTGAGATCAACATCCCTCATGTACTCCAGCACCCTTCTCGTGCGCTTGCATGCGGGCGAGGGAAGACCGTCCGGGGAGGAGAAGGGAAGCTCGCTGACATGATCGTAGAGGGAACTGATCTGGAAGTGCACCGAGCGGGGATTTCCCTCGTCGAGAATGAGAAGGTCGAGAGCACCGTCCAACTGGTGGGAGGAAAGATAGCGCGACCGGTAGGTCATCACGCTGTCTGCAATTTCGAGGACCGATTCGAGCACCGCAGGCTCGCTGTCAGCCTGCTGGACAAGGGAGCGCTGGAGCAGCGTGATCATTGACACGGCACGCTCCAACCGGCGCCCGATGTCGAGGAACATCCACCCCGGGCCCCGGGTCATCGATTCCATGACCATCCCACCGAAGGCCGACAGGGAAAGGACCACCTGGTTGAGAATTGTATAGATGTCCGTCAACCGGGGCATTCCCCCGGCAACGGGCTTGTTCAGATCCTCCTCAAGGCGATGAATCAGGCGCCATGTGTCACTGGACAAGCGGTCGCGAACCAGCCACGCAATGCGGCGAAGCTCCGACAATGTCGACGTGATGCTCAGAGGGTTATCCTTGTTATAGACAGCAGCGAGGAGCTGCTCCTCCCGAACACCGGATTCAACATTAAAGAGGAGGCCTTCGGGGGCGGGAACGAGTCCCGCACCATCCAGGGCGTTCATCAAGGTGGGAAGCTCGGGGATGGAGCGATCCTCGGCATTGGATGTCATTCGGGAAAAGACCGTCCTGAGGAGGCGGATATTGCAGTCCATCCGCTCCACATACCGCCCCAGCCAGTATAGATTGTCAGCCACGCGGCTCGGAAGGGCCGTGGCCACGCGACTGAGCGCCTGGTGGGGAGCAGGTGGGGCAAGCACCTGGCGGGAATCAACGGGCTTGTCGGAAAGAACCCACACATCCTTGCTCCCTCCCCCCTTGTTGAAGGAGACGAGCTGGGTGGAGCGGGGAGGGGGCGTCCTGGCAACGCCACCGGGCATGACCATGTACCCACCGGGAACGGCCACGGCAAAGACACGGAGAATCACCTGGCTCGGCTCCAGATGCGTCCCGCCCCATCCCGGAGTGCTGGATAATCCCAGCGTTTCCTGGGCGACGAATTCCTCCGGGCGAATGTCTATACGCCTGAGAAGATCCCGGCGATCCTCGCTGGAAAGGTCCCTGCAGGAAATCGGTTCCTCGTCGAGGGGACGGAATGCACCCTTGATGGAAAGGTTTTCCAGGTTTTCCACCACATGGTCATGGTGTTCCTCGACACCACACCACCATGTTGGCAGGGAGGGCATCATCAGCGGCTCGCCAAGGAGCGCCCGGCTGCAATCCTCCATGAATGCCCGGAAGGCATAGGTCCCGACAATTCCCGATCCAAGGGCATTGACAACGGCCACGTTCCCGGCCCGCGCTGCCTGTACGAGGCCGGGCACACCCATCGTCGATTCATAGCGCAATTCCAACGGGTCACAGAGCGTGTCATTCACGTGGCGCATGAGCACATCAACCCGACGCAATCCGTTCAGTGTCTTGACATAAACCTTGTTGTCCCGGGTGGTCAGGTCGGCCGGTTCCACCAGGGGGTAACCAAGATAGCGTGCCAGATGTATATGCTCGAACTGGGTGGGGCTGGAGGAACCCGGTGACAGGATGACCACATGGGGGCTTTTGGCTTCTGGTGGAGCTGCAGCCTGAAGCGTTTCCCGCATGGCCTGAAAAAAGGCAATCAGGCGGCTGACCTGGAAATTCCGAAAGATCTCCGGGAAGGTGCGTGTGATGACAACCCGGTTTTCCAGGGCATATCCGGTACCCGAGGGCGCCTGCGTCCGATCTGCCAGAACGACAAACCTGCCATCAGCATCACGGCCAATATCCGCGGCATAAAAATGGAGGAACCGCCCGTCGGGCACCTTCATGCCATGACAGGGGCGGAGAAATCCGGGGTGGGCGAAAATCAGGTCCGGTGGTATGACACCATTGCGAATGAGAAACTGGGGACCGTGGATATCCTGGAGGACCTGGTTGATCAGGGTGGCGCGCTGGATTATGGCCAGTTCGAGAAACTGCCAGTCGTGGGGGGTGATCAGGCACGGAAGCAGGTCGAGGGACCAAAATTCGTTCAGCTTTCCGCCATGACCGGGGCTGTAGACATCATCCTCGCGAATCAGACGTGCAGCGAGATCCCAGCGCCGGTTGATATTCTCATGACCGATCGCCTCCAACTGATCCAGAAACCGTTTCCAGTGGGGGCGAACCTCCCCCATGGGGGTGGCCAGTTCATCATATACCCCGAACGGCGGCCGGTAACCTTCGGCCAACGATGAACGGGAAGTTGCCATCCCTTCAGTCATTTGCTGCTCCATCCTGGGGCATCTTGGTGTACACGGGTCCTGCCATGGGAAGGAATCGACGCCCGGTATGCCCAACCGGGCGCCAAAGGCATGCCACTACCGCGCCTTCCCCCCTGATGGGTCAAGGGGTAGGGCGCGGTTGATGGACTGGTTCCCGGTTGGAGGCCGGTTAGTGGTCGAGGCTCCAGTCGGTTACCCGTGTGTCAAAGGGCAGGACGATGTTCTGGTGATCGGTAACCGTCACATCAAGATGGAAGGACTGGATGGCCTCCGAGGAGAAGGACTGCTCGGGCGCATCCTGGGTGGCCAGGATCACGACACGATGGTTCTGCAACTGACCCTCGGGAACCTCCCAGACGAGTTGGCCGGTTTCGGGATCGATGTGCATGCCATCGGGCGCCTCCAGAAGCGTGACATCCACCATTCCGCCGGGAACACCACCACGAACGTCAAAGTCATAAACATACTTTTCGCCGGGGATGGCCCAAGTGACGGGATTGGTCGCGAACCAAAGCCGTGGGTAGACATCGATGGTACCCACATGGAGGGCCCATTCGTGGAGGACCGAACCAACGTCGTCGCTGATCTCGACAACCACCTGGGTGGCACCCGGTTCGTCCGGCGTATAGCTGACAAGGCCGGTGCTGCTGACGGTCATCCCCGCAGGCCCATCGACGAGATTGTATCCAAGCTCGGTACCCTGCCCGTCATTGGCAATAATTTGGTAGGTGTACGGAGTTCCCACCAGGCCGGTCGGCGGAGCATTCGAGTAGACAATGGGAAGGGAATTCCCGTCTGTCATCCGTGCCGTTGAGGTGTGGGAGAACATCTCAAAGCTGGAAACCTGAGGGGGTGCCTCCAAGGGCAGGAACCCTTCTGTTGTTGCCTTGGTATCACGCTTGAGACGGATATCCTGCAGCGCCATCTCAAGATGCTTGGAGGGTTTGCTCATTTCCAGTTTGCTGTTATAGATCGCTGTCATGGCTGCCTGCTGCGCCAGGGATTGAAGCTGGTTGTCGCTCATGCCACCGAGCGATTCCAGCCCCTTGGCGGTGATCTCACTCGTAATGGCCGAGCGCATTTCCTTCACCAGTTCATTGCGATGCATCGACTTGGCCGACTTCCCTGCCTTCCCCTGGATGTAGGGTTCAGCGGCGTTCTTGACCAGTTCAATCAGATCAGACTGGCCCGGGTTGATGCGGCCCAACTGGCGCACGGGAATTAGCCGGAACCGGTAATTTCGACCATCGACGAGGCCCTCGATAATGCCGCTGTTCGAATCGGCGGGAATCGTGATGCCCTCACGGTAGTGCATCCGGTCCAGCTGGTCGCTGTAATCGAGACGGTAGCTCACGATGTCCTTGGCATTATCAGTGATGTTGAAGGCCACAATACCCACACCATCCTCGATGGAAACCTCGAGTTGCTCCACCGCGGCGGGGGCATTGACGTTGCCGATGAAAATCGGCGTATCGAAGTAACGACGCACCGGTGGGTTGATCCCGTCCTTCGCGGCGATATAGACGTAATACACACCCGGGACAAGGTTCTCCTCCACCAGGTCGATGGCATGGGCGCCGACCCCCTGCTGACCAGTGAACGGCCCGGCGAGGGCATCACCGATGAATCCATGGCGATCCCGGTCCAGATAAAGTGTCACCGTGGTATTTTCGTCCACATGGTCAACGAACCACTCAATACCGAGGTCCATCCCGTCCGCATGTACATTGGTGATTTCGACCTCGGGGGGCGGAATCTGGCGCAGAACCTCGAGAACGTGCTCGCCAAGGGTTTCTCCCGCGAGGAGTTCCACCGTATAGCTGCCTTCGAGGGCCTTGGGAATGAGGTACCCACCATCCAGCGCCCCGGGAACATGGAACCAATGGGCGAACTGGTCGTGGTCACGCTCGTTGAGCTCGAAGAAGTCAGGCTCGTAGATCGATCCATCAGGGGCGGTGAGACGGAAGTCCGGCTTTCCAGCCTCCAGTTCGTAGTTCACGCGGATGATCAGGGGGGCATCCCCCTCAACATTCACGGTATAGACACCGTCGCCCGTCTTGGCCGCGAGGCTCTTTTCCGGGGACTCGCCATCGCTGTAAACGCGATCCTGGACGATGGTATTGTCATTGAAGGTGATATAGCCGCGCCCATCCTTGTCCGGCATGACATGACGATGGGGGCGTTCCCAGGAGCGTAGGTCCTTCGTGCCAAAGTGAACATGGCCCTGGCTGATTGTCATTCCCACCTTCCAGGACAGAATCTTGAACGATGCCGTCGCCTCCGTGGGATGGGTGTGGAATCCGGCGTCCACCTCGCCGACGCTCTTACCGCCAACGAAGGGAACATCATCGGGAAGCTTGACTGCCAGATACGCCGACCCGGAAACGGATCCGCCAATCTGTACACGCACTTCCCCGCCGCCCTCAAGGACCACCGAATAGGTCATCCAGCCACCAAATCCAGCGGCGCGATCGGCGTACTTCGCCCAGAACCAGGCCTCGCCAATGGTGACGATCAGAACCTCCACGGAGCCCTTCAGCGCCATCTGATCCTGATCGAAATACATCGTCACCGTGCCGCGCATGAGCGACTGGCCAGCGACTTCCGGCCCGGCGGTGGCAGAAACAACACCCTCGAAAAAGACGGGCGGAATTCCGAAGCCGCTTTGTTTTCCAAGCACCGGCACGTTCACCGTCCAGTGGCGAACTTCACGGGAAAGGTTTCCAACATCGGCATGGATGCTTTGCAGGAAGGCACCCGTGTCGCCGATCGCCAGGTTGAGGTCATCCACACCAACGCCGATCATGTCCAGAAAGCCGTCGACGATCTTGAAGCTGCCATCAATGGCGAAGGTTCCGGGGATCTTGAACTCGCCCGATCCCTCCCAGACATCCTCGCCGTCCTCATCCTGATAATACGCGAAGCAAAGTGCGGGAAGGGAGAAATTCGAGCTCGCCACGAAGGTATTCTGCGGCGTGCAGAACTCAAACGCCTCCAGCTTGAACTTGTCATCGATGATGGTGAAGGTAATGCCCGCCTTTGCGCCGAGCATGTTGTCGGGAAGCTGAAGGAGACAGGAAAGCCGCAGGCCCTCGCCCCCCTCCGGAGTGCCCGCGCCAATCTCAATGGCGAAGCCGGCAAATTCAAAACCGCCACGCTCAATGGAAAATCCAGAGCCGGAAACTGAAATATTTTCGGCATTCACCGAGCCAACATCGGCAACGGATATATCCGCATGAGTTGCACTGAAGCCATTGTCGAGGAAGACACCGGTGTCTATATTCAGCTCAACCCCCGCAACATGGAGCGAACCGGAATCAAGGGTGACGCCATTGCTGACGACACGGAGGTTCGTCACGTCGAAGCCCTGCCCATCGACCTCAAGTGTTGCGTGGCCAATAAAGACATGGTCCGACTGGAAGTCAGGGTTGGAAAGGGCCACCGAAATCGGCCCGGCGTCGAAGGAACCACCCGTTGCCGAGACATGACCCGAGGAATCCACGTGGAGGTTCTGAATCGAAACATCACCGATGCCATCCACATGGAGAGCGGCATCTTCGGCGGCAAAACGATTTGGCGAGGTGAGGAAGGAGAGGTTCTCCAGATCCATGCTGAAGCCTGAAATGGCCAGCTTGCCCGCCCCGAGAGTCACACCGCCCGAGTTGGCCACGAAGTCGGTCAACTCAATTGACTGGCCTGCAATCTGCAGGTCGGCCTCGGCCACCGACACACCACTGGAGGAGAAGTTCCCGTTCTCGATGTCTATATCGAAGGACGCCACCGTCGCCTTGCCGGAGCCAATGCTCACATTCCCGTCGCGAATCGAAAGGCTGGCAACCGTGAAAGTCGTATCGGCAATTCCCGTAATCTCCCCCTCGCCAACGGTGATGCGACCGGGGAGGAATTCGGGATCAAAGAGGGCGAGGGTAATGTCCCCCTCGGTGATCGAGGCACCTGTCACGTTCACCGTGCCGTTGGAATTGACGGAGAAGTCCTGAAGTATCAATTCGAAGTCGCCCACCGTGGCCGTTGCCGACCCGGCCTGGAGCGTATGGTTTACCTCGTCAAAGGAGAAGTCCTCGAGAACCACCTCAAAGCCCGAAAGGGTGAAGTCGCCCTTGGTGAAATCCACTCCATTGCGATTGGCGACGAGATCGGAAAGATCAATGGAAACGGCGGTGCCCACTGCGAGATCTGCCGAGTCCGCTGTGACTCCATCATGGCCGAAGGAGGCATTGCTGAAATCGATCTTGAGGCCGGCCACGTCGACGGTTCCCTCGGCCAGGGATACACTCGATTCGGTAATGAGGAGGTCCGTTGCGGAAATGGTGGCACCTGAGATCCCGCTGATCTCCGCCTGCTGGATGTATATACCACCGGTATCCGGGAATGTCGGGGAAAGAATCGAGATCGTAATGCAGTCCTCCCCGTCGCAATCCGCCTTCAGGGTACCACCAACGGTACCTTCACCGGAAACACCACCAACGGTAAGCGTCAGTGTTGAGTTCCCGGGAATATTGTCGTCTGAAAGATTCCACTGGAAGGTGTCCGCCGTGTAGTTCTCCTCATCGGGAGTAAATTGGAAAAGCTCCGCATTGAGGGGACCAAGCTGGTAGTATCCGTTGGCAAGGGTGATGCCGTCGGCACTGAACTCCAGCCCCGAGATTACAGTGTTCTTGAAGGATTCATTTTCAATGGATTCGTGGTCGAAGGAGGCTTCAACAACGAGCTTGCTGCCGTCTATCACCTGGGAGGTGGGAATCAGTTCGATACCACCAAGGGCGAGGGATGGCTCGTCATCGGTAAGGACGTCGGTGAGGGTATTGATCTGGAAGGCACCCCGCGCCACGGAGTAGTCACCGATGCCGTCCATGTCCGCAATGACCAGGAAGCCGCCCGCACCGGTAATCCGGTGATTGTAGGGATCAATCTGGACATCGTTGCCCATGCGATAGACAAGGAAATCGTTGATGGTGACCGGCGCCACGGCGCGGAAGGTCCCGTCGCCATTGGCGAAAATGCCCTCCGAGATGATTTCATAACCATCGAGTATATAGTCGGTAATGACATCGTCGTAAACGACTTCGTCGAAGTTCTCAAAGGCCACGACGGCAAAATCACCCTGCTCCAAAGTGCCGCTTCGTGGCCCTGTGAAGTTTTCCACCAACTCGGAGGAATCGGGGGTGGCGACGATGAGCTTGTTGTATGAATCCTCACCGCCATCGAGGGTGATCGTCTGGTGGGAGGGAAAGGTGGGAATCAGGGTGATGGTGGTGTCATCCTCCGTCGATCCCGTAAAGCTGATCGTCTCGACATTCTGGTTGTAGGCGACAAGGAAATCGTCCGACAGACGGGTAAGCCCTGTTGGCCTGATCTCCAGTTCGCCCCCTTCGTTCGGCTCGTGAATATTGACCGTGTCATTTCCGCCGGAGGGAAGTTCATTGATGCTGATATCCCCATCCATGTCGTCGGTGAGGGTAATGTTATACGTCGTATCACCGGCGCCGCGCATGCCGATTTCCCGGGGACCGCTTGCGGAAATATTGAAGGTGTCGGCGCCGCTTCCCAGATGCATCGTCTCCACATTCAGGGATCCGGATTCAATGGTGTAGGATCCCCCGTCTATATGAAGACCGGAGGTATCCATGGTGATGGTATGATTTCCCGAAAGGGCGGTCATGTCGAGGATGTCCTCGCCATTGGCCGGACTTTCGACAATCGTGTTCGTGCCCCCGGTATTGGCGGGGAAGACATACCTGTCATTTCCACCCCCACCTGCGAGGGTGTCGTCACCAGTACCGGCAATGAGGGTGTCATTACCGGCACCACCATTGATGGTGTTGGTGCCCCCTGTTGCCGCCATGGTGTTATTGCCACCGGTACCGTTGATGGTGTTGTTCCCGGGGCCACCCGTGAGGGTGTTTCCCGACGACGTCCCGATCATGTTTACCGAGGCACCACTGGTGACCGTTGCATGACCAAACCCCTTGATCGTGGTCTGGGCGGAGGAGGCGCCAACGAGGAGGTCATTGGATGAAAGGTCAATGGTCGCCATGCTCGTCCGTGTATAGAGGAGGGTGTTCTTGCCCCCCTTGGCATCGATGACCTGGAAGCCACTCGACGCGGAGGCCACCTCCAGCGTGTTGTCACCGGAGCCCAGGTTGAGGTAATTGAAGTTGTTGAAGGAAAGCCTACCATCGGCGCTTTGCCCGGCCCTGCTGCCATTGAGGACAATATGGTCGTGGCCCGGTCCGGGGATGGTCAGCGTGTGATTGCCGGAACTGGGCGCAGTGGCCGTTATATCAACAGCACCTGCTCCCGAGGCGTTGAAATTCGGCAGCGACACGGTGGAGGCTCCTCCCGATCCTCCATTATAGACAATTTCTGTCAGTGCGGGAAGGTCGCTTCTGCTGAGGGACGAAAGATTCAGCGTATCCGGTCCCGAGGCCCCGTTATAGACAATGCGGTTCACCTGATTATAGGGAACAGACAGCAAGGTTCCCCCTGCGGAGTAAGGCCTGGCTCCATTGAGATAAATACTCGAACCGCTCCGTGTGAGGTGCGCCGAGGACTCATTACCGAAGGCATTGAGCGTCAGCGTATAGACGCCCCCCGAGGAGGAGTACGTGGCCGATGGCGGGCCGAGGACGCTGATCTTGGCAGTTTTCGGGAGGTCGCGTGTGTCGAGGGTATTCCCGTATTCGTCAGTGATGCCGCCCGGTCTGTCGAGCTTGAAGATAAGCATGCCGGGAACTTCCCCGGTATTGACGGTCAGATCATAACTTGTCCCATTGGAGTTTCTGGAAATGGAACCGAAGCTCGCTCCGGTGGCCTCATTGTCCGGGGCAAAGGCAAGGTAGCTCCCCGTATTGCTCGGGGGATTGTTCATCTGCTTGTTGAAGTTGAGTCGATACTGGGCCTGGCCCGGTGCCATGGCACTGCCGCTTGGGCTCGTCCTGGAAATTTCAAGCAGGCGCGGCTGACGTCGATCCACGATGTAGGCCTGTCTGCTGGGAGTCTCGATAGTATGGAGAGCATTCCCCCAGTCATCCTTGATGTGGGGATATTGGGATGGATCTGTGGACTTGAAATTAATGCCAATCGTTCCCGCAATGGTTGTTGATGCGGAGGGCCTGACCTCAACTGTATAGCTTTTGCCATCTGAGGATTGGGAAATGGAATGGATTCCCGGTTGGGGACGGTAAGTTCCCGCGACCAACAGGTCTTCCTTCTTCAGTCCGTTGGCAATCCTGTCGAATGTCATAGTAAACTGGAGGGTGCCCGAGTTTGTATGCGCCAATGATGGCGAGTGACGGGTGATGCTTTCCAGTTTGGGACCAATGGTGGGGCTTTGGTTTTCAACGGTATATATATAGGAATTGTTTCTTCCAGCCATGATGAAATCCAGGTCACCGTCGCCATCCAGGTCGGCAAGGAGGGGGTTTATCATGGGGATTTCGCCATTGGACGTGAAGGGAGAGACGAGGTACCGTGGGTCGCTGAATTCTATACCAAAGGGTCGGGATGGGTTCGACCGATTGTATAAGACGGCCGCATTACCCGCCATTTGGCCAGTAATAAAGAGATCCTTCCGACCCGTCCGGTTGATATCACCTGCGACAACACCCGTAGCACCCAGGAAGGAAAAAACCTTGGTGAAGTCAATATACCAGTCTGTAGGATATTGGGAACTGTTGTCTACTTTCAATTCACCCAAATAAATACCAGAATTCTGAAGGCCATCCTGAACGACGGCAATGATTTCTCCCCTGCCATTTCCATTAAGATCGGCAATGGTGAAATCAATCACACCAGGGAGAATCCCACTGGCGTTTGGTTTCTTTGGAAACATCCCACCAATTGCATTTGAACTGGACGAAGCGTAGTAGGGGTAGTCTGGCGTCGGAAAACTGTTCACCCACATGAGGAAGTTGATATTGGAGGGATACTTGCCCCCAAAATAGTTTCCGGGGTACTGCATTCCTCCTGCGGACATGAAAACAAGATCCGGATTCTTGTTCGGATAAATGTCGCCCAATCCAAGGGCAATACGACTGTTGGAACCGCTGAATGCCCCCACGGCAATTCCACCACCTGAGGAGGAAGCCAAGGGGATCACATCCACACCGTTGTTGTTTCCCTTCATCAAATAAATGTGACCGACCTCGTAGTCGGTGTTGCTGGCAAAGGGGAATTCATATTTAAAGGATGAGTAGACAATCAGATCGTCAGTGTTGGTGGATCTCAAGTTCCCCGCCACAACAGTCTTGTGTGCCCTGTTGGTGCTGTAATCAAGCTCCTTGTGTGAAAATCCATAGTTTTCGTACAACTTGTTCCAGAGCTGGTTGCTCCCCTGAACCTGATTGGATGAATACCCCTCCTTGCCATCCTTGCGCCGAATCACCACCGAGTTGTTCTCCATGTTGGGGGAAACGGCGGCACCGGAGACAAGTCCCCGGGCGGGTGCGAAGGAATTCCAGTCGATCCGGTTGCGGGGAAAGGTCATGGGCTGGGGATTGTAGATATACGGCGTGGCACCGAAGTTACGATATCCGTGAATGACCGTATTGTCCGACTTGCGCATCACGACCAGCGACTCCGCCTTGTTGTTGTCGTTGAAGCGCTGCGTTGCCACCGGAAGACTGTAGGCCGTCGAATGGTGCAGACCCCCAACAGTGACATTCCGCCAGTAAAAACTTGCATCACCGGCAGCGGGTGACAGGGTGGGGAAAATCAATGCCATCAGTAGAAGGCACCATCTAATTGTAATGCGCGACATGGAACATTACTCCGGGTTGGACAGAAATGTGTGAATTGGGCAGGACAAAGCCCGCCGTTCAAAGAACATTGATGGTGGGAACATTGAATGTTGCTGGGACACCAACAAGCTAGACAACAAATCCACTATTACACCGAGAGAAAAGTCCCTTCCGTTGTTTGTCAACGCGATTTCTGCCCGGATTCCAACAAATGTTTCGTCACATACTTTGACACACAACCACCTGTAGGAATACATAATAGGTCTTTTCAATCATCAATCGTCAAAGAGTATTAACAGGAGGAGCAGGATTCACAGGGGAGGGGCACAGGAACCCAAATTCGCCCCATTACGATAAAATGGCGGATAAATAACAATGAAAATTTTGCACGCAACCCACGGGAGTCCTTGACCCCACGGGGGTGGGCCCTGTTTATAGCGGCGGCATCAGACCCGCTTGATGCCCCGCCCCGGATCCCTGATCGGAACCGTAGCAGCGGTCGACACGGAAGATGGCGATTTTGGCGGTTTTTTGGCCACCCCTTACCCGGCAGGCGGGCGAGGGGTTGTTTTCTGCCCGCCACCACATTCGTCCGCAATCAAGCCGCCGCTGGCCAAGGCCATCGGCAATCATCAGACTCCCCACCCCTTTTCTGGAGCCCCCCGCCTATGACGCCCCGTGCTTCAGCCCGTCTGGTTATCGAGGACGGCAGCCACTACGAAGGCCACGCCTTCGGTGCCATGCGACCCATCGCTGGTGAAGTCGTCTTCAACACCGGCATGGTCGGCTACCCTGAAACCCTGACCGATCCATCCTACGCCGGGCAGATTCTCGTCCTGACCTACCCCCTGGTTGGAAATTACGGCATTCCCGCCCCGCGCAAGGGATGCCCCCTCGGTCTCCCCTTCGAATCAAAAAAGATTCAGGTCGCGGGCCTTATCGTCAGCGATTACTCCGAGCGATACAGCCACTGGGATGCCGTGCGCTCCCTCTCCGACTGGCTCCGCGAGCACGACGTTCCCGCCATTGAGGGCATTGATACCCGCTCGCTGACGATCAAGCTGCGCGAGAAGGGAACCATGCTCGGCAAGATTCTCTCCGGCGAGGGTGATGTGGCCCTCCACGATCCCAACACGGAAAACCTCGTCGAGGCCGTCTCCCAGACCGAGGTGGAAAAGTACGGTGTTGGAACCGGCAAGAAGAAGCTCGTCCTGGTTGATTGCGGGGCAAAGGTCAGCATCATCGACCATCTCGTCAATCGCGGCTTCGAAGTCACCCGGGTTCCCTGGGACACCGATCTTTCCGAGCTGGAAATGGACGCCGTTATGGTCTCCAACGGCCCTGGCGACCCCAAGATGTGCACCAAGACCATCCACCAGCTGCGCCGCCTCATCCAGCGTAAGATTCCCACCTTCGGCATCTGCCTGGGGCACCAGCTCCTTTCCCTCGCCATTGGGGCGGACACTTACAAGCTCAAGTATGGCCATCGGAGCCAGAACCAGCCGGTGATTGAAAACGGCACGACGCGGTGCTTCGTCACGTCGCAAAACCATGGCTTTGCCGTGGATGCCGACTCCCTTCCCGAGGGCTGGAACGCCTGGTTCACCAACCTCAACGACAACACCAACGAGGGCATTCGCCACGAAAGCCTCCCGGTGCGCAGTTGCCAGTTCCACCCCGAGGCAGCCCCCGGCCCCGTTGATACCCAGTATCTCTTTGACGAGCTTCTCAGCCAGGCAACCAACGCCTGAGTTCCGACCACCAGTTCACAATGACGAGGTAGAACATGGATCAATTTCCGCGGAAAGTTATCATCCTGGGCAGCTCGGCGCTCAAAATTGGCGAGGCAGGCGAGTTCGATTACTCCGGAAGCCAGGCCATCAAGGCGCTCAAGGAGGAGGGCATCAAAACCGTCCTCATCAATCCCAACATCGCCACCATCCAGACCAGCGAACACCTCGCCGACCAGGTCTATTTCCTCCCGGTGACGCCCGAATTCGTTGAGAAGGTTATTGAGAAGGAAAAGCCCGACGGGATCCTCCTCAGCTTCGGTGGCCAGACCGCCCTCAACTGCGGCATCAAGCTTTACAAGGACGGCACCCTGGAGAAGCACCGGGTCGAGGTTCTCGGCACACCGGTGAAGACGATCCTCGACACCGAGGACCGCCATCTCTTTGTCGAGCGCCTGCGCGAAGTGAACGCCAAGTTCCCCCGCAGCCGCGCCGCCGAAACGGTGGAGGATGCCCTCACCATCGCCGACGAAATCGGCTACCCGGTGATGATGCGCATTGCCTACGCCCTTGGCGGCCTCGGCTCCGGCATGGTCCAGGATCGGGAGGAATTGCGCGAAAAAACAAGCAAGGCCCTCAGCTATACATCCCAGGTCCTCATCGAGGAATACCTCCATGGATGGAAGGAAGTGGAGTACGAGGTCGTCCGCGACAAGTACGACAACTGCATCACCGTCTGTAACATGGAGAATTTCGACCCCCTCGGCATCCATACAGGGGAAAGCATTGTTGTTGCTCCCAGCCAGACCCTGACAAACAGCGAATATCACATGCTCCGCGAGGTGGCCATCCGGGTCATCCGCCACCTTGGCATCGTGGGCGAGTGCAACATTCAGTACGCGCTGGATCCCCACAGCGAGGATTACCGCATCATCGAGGTCAATGCCCGCCTGTCGCGCAGTTCGGCCCTGGCATCGAAGGCAACGGGTTACCCGCTGGCCTTCGTCGCGGCAAAGCTGGCCCTCGGCTACGGTCTCTTCGACCTGCCCAACTCCATCACCAAGGTCACCAAGGCCTTCTTCGAGCCATCCCTGGATTATTGCGTGGTGAAGATTCCCCGCTGGGACCTGAAGAAGTTCCGCCAGGTGGGACGCCGCATTGGCTCCTCCATGAAGTCCGTCGGCGAGGTCATGTCCATCGGCCGCAGCTTCGAGGAGGCCCTGCAAAAGGCCCTGCGCATGCTGGAGATCGGCGCGAAGGGACTCGTGGCCAACACCAACTGGAGCTTCGACGATCTGGAGGGGGAACTGAGCAGCCCCACCGACGAGCGCGTCTTCGCCATTGTCGAGGCCCTGAAGGCCGGCATCGACGTCGACCGCATCCACGACCTTTCCCGTATAGACAAGTGGTTTCTCTACAAGATCGAGCATGTGGTCTCGATTCGCAACCGCATTGCCGAGGCGGCCACGGCGGACCTTCCCGCCGACCTCTTCAAGGAAGCCAAGCGCGCCGGTTTTTCCGACGAGCAGGTTGCCATCCTCACGAAGTCCACCGAGCAGGAAGTGCGCGATCATCGCCACGCCATCGGCCTGCGCCCCTTCGTCCGCCAGATAGACACCCTGGGTGCGGAATATCCCGCCCAGACGAACTACCTTTATCTTTCCTACCACGGTGACAGCGACGACATCGACTTCCCCGAGATCAATTCCGTCCTCGTTCTTGGATCCGGCTCCTACCGGATTGGCTGCTCGGTGGAGTTCGACTGGTGCTGCGTCAGCGCCGTTCGCACGCTGCGTAACCTGGGCTTCACGTCGGTAATGCTCAACTATAACCCGGAAACGGTAAGTACAGACTACGACGAATCGGATCGACTTTTCTTTGACGAGATCAATCTCGAGACCGTTGTCGAGGTCTATAACAAGATCAACCCCCTGGGCATCATCATCAGCATGGGCGGGCAGATCCCCAACAACCTGGCGTTGAAGCTCGACGCATCGGGCCTGAAGGTTCTGGGCACGACGCCGGAAATGATCGACTACGCCGAGGATCGCCAGAAGTTCTCCGCCCTCCTTGACGAGGAAGGAATCGACCAGCCGCGCTGGGCCCAGCTTAACACCGTCCAGGACGCCCTCGACTTCGCCGGTGAGGTTGGATATCCCGTCCTCGTGCGCCCCAGTTACGTCCTCAGTGGTGCCGCCATGTCGGTGGCCACCAACGACCAACAGCTCACCAACTTCCTGCGCAAAGCGGTTTCCCTTTCACCGGAACACCCGGTGGTCATCAGCAAGTTCCTGGAAAACGCCAAGGAAATCGAATTCGACGCCGTGGCACGCGATGGCGAGATCATCATCCACGCCATCTCGGAACACGTGGAAAACGCCGGTGTTCACTCCGGCGACGCCACCCTGGTGCTTCCCCCCCAGCGGACGTATCTGGAGACCATGCGTCAGGTGCGCTTCATCTCCGAACGCATCGCCGCGCGGCTCCACATCAACGGGCCCTTCAACATTCAGTATATCGCGAAGAACAACGAGGTGAAGGTGATCGAGTGCAACCTGCGTGCCTCGCGCAGCTTCCCCTTCGTCTCGAAGATTCTCGGGCACAACTTCATCGAACTCGCCACGCGGGTCATTGTCGGGCGCAAGGTTCAGCGTGTACAGACACAACTGATGGAACTGGATTACGTCGGCGTGAAGGCGCCGCAGTTCTCCTTCACCCGCCTGGAGGGCGCCGATCCCACCGTGGGTGTCGAGATGGCCTCCACGGGAGAAGTCGCCTGCCTGGGCGATGACTTCGACGAGGCCTTCCTGAAGGCGCTTCTCTCCGTCGGCTACAAGCTGCCGGTGCGCTCGATCCTGCTTTCCTCCGGGGCCTTGTCCTCCAAGGTGGAGCTCCTCGAAAGTGCCCGCCAGCTGAGCCACCTTGGCGTCATTATATACGCCACCCATGGTACCCACAAGTTCCTCCAGGAGCACGACGTCAACTCCATCGAGCTCCACTGGCCCCTTGAGAAGAAGTCACCCAACACGATTGAGTATATCAAGGCGGGCAAGATCGACCTGGTCATCAACCTCCCGAAGAACTTCCAGGAGGAGGAACTCACCAACGACTACCTCATTCGCCGCACCGCGGTGGACTTCAACATCCCCCTGTTCACGAATCGCCAGCTGGCCATGCGCTTCGTCGAGGCCATCAGCCGCATCGGCAAGGACGACCTCCAGATCAAGAGCTGGTCGGAATACAAGAGGTAACACCGGCTCCGGGAAACGGACTTCACTTCCAATTGAATAGGGCGGCTCACCCCGCCCCACCCATCACACCACCGGACGCGCTATATCGCATCCGGTGGTTTCGTTATTCCTGCTTTTCAGGGCAAATACTCAATGGCCGCCTGGGCGATGGTGGAGACGCCACGTTCGTTGCGGAGGCGTGCGTGGATGATGGGTCGCGCCGCGCGTGGCACAAATAGTAAAACCGCCCAGTTACCCGGGCGGTTTCTCCATGCTTCTGTATCTGGGAAGGGAAGGGGTGTGGCGGTCACACCTCCATGATTTCCTTTTCCTTCTTGGCCAGGTGCTCGTCGACCTTCTTGATCCACTTGTCGGTGAGCTTCTGGAGGTCATCGTTGGCATCGTGGGCCTGGTCATCGCTGAGCTCCTTGTCCTTGCGGAGCTTTTCGATTTCATCCTTGGAATGGCGACGGACGTTGCGGATGGCAATCCGTGCTTCCTCGGCCATGTGGGCGGCCTTCTTCACCAGTTCCTTGCGGCGTTCCTCGGTGAGGGGGGGAATGGAGAGGCGGATGCACTTTCCATCGTTGCTGGGGTTGATGCCGAGATCCGACACCATGATGGCCCGCTCAATGGAGGGAAGCTGCCCGACATCCCACGGCTGGACGACAATGGTCCGGGCGTCGGGTGTGGAGACGCTTGCCACATTGTTGAGGGGCATGTCCTGGCCGTAGGCATCGACCTTGATGTCATCAAGGAGCGCCGTGGAGGCCCGTCCCGTCCGGAGGGTGTTGAAGTGTTGATCGAGGGCCTGGATGGAGGAGCTCATCTTCCCCTCGGCCTGTTTGAAGATTTCCTGGGTCGGCATGGTCTTTATTTACCTCTTGTTACAAGAGTTCCGATTCCGGCTTCCGTCACGACTCGCGCCGTGTTGCCGGGAATCGAGAGATTATAGACAACAAGGGGGGTCCCGTTGTCACGGCAAACTGCAATGGCGGCGGCATCCATGACCTTGAGATCCTCCTGGAGCGCCCGTTCGTAGCTGCATTCGGGAAGGAAAACAGCGTTGGGGTCCTTGTTGGGATCGGCGGTGTAGACGCCATCGACCTTGGTGCCCTTCATGAGAATATCCGCCTCCACCTCGGCAGCACGGAGCGCGGCGGCGGAATCCGTGGTGAAGAAGGGGTTGCCCGTTCCCCCACCAAAGATGACCACGCGCCCCTTTTCCATGTGACGGATGGCGCGGCGGCGAATGTGGTGCTCGGCAACGGCTTCCATGGGGTTGGCGGTCATGACGCGGGTGGGCACGCCCATGTGCTCAAGGGCATCCTGAAGCATGAGGGCGTTGATGACGGTGGCGAGCATGCCGATCTGGTCGGCAACGGCGCGCTTCATGTCGGAGGCGGCGGGGCTGCTTCCGCGGAAGATATTCCCACCACCGATGACCACGCCAAGTTCGACCTTGAGATCAAAGACGGACTTGATTTCCCGGGCAATGAAGAGGACGGCGTCCCGGTCGAGGCCGAAGGACTCGGGGCCCTTCATCATTTCCCCACTGAGCTTGAGGAGAACCCGGTTAAAGCGGGCCTTCCCTGTGGAATTGACCGTCTGCTGGGCTGGAAGGGGTGCATCCATGATTCGCCTCAATTCGTTCCGCCGATTTACTGAAGTGGCTTTTCGCAAAACGGTGGTGGGGGGCACTGCCACCCCCCCCCC
>JAFIGB010000286.1 GCA_020831705.1 Candidatus Sumerlaeia bacterium
GGCGCATCGCCCGATGTTGATGCTGATCCTGCCAACCTGACCTGAAGCCACCAACCTCCTCCGATTCCACTGAAAGAAAGCCGACCCCAACCAGCCATCCACGTCGAATCCGATCGCTTACCGCAGCGAATTGGGGAAACACGGCCTGCCCGCGGGGGGTCAAACCGACATCAAAAGCGAAAATGACCTTGAAGGGGAACGTGAAGGATTGAGGTCTGTGCCCAGGAGAGGGATAATTGAGTTGACCCATCAGACTTGTCAGAGCTGAGATTGGCCAAGATAAACAAAGGCAAACATTCACCATGAAGAAATACATTGTTGCAGTGGCGCTGCTGTTGGCAGCGGGAACCACCCATGGACAGATCGAGATCTCGACGCTGGCGGATTTGGACAATATCCGCAACGACCTCAGTGCGGACTATATTCTCATCAATGACATTGATGCCTCCCCAACTGCCGGTGCGGAATATAATGGAGGAGAAGGATGGCTCCCGATCGGGCGGCAGGGAGATACCGTTTTCACCTTCACTGGAACATTTGACGGCCAGGGCTTTGCCATCACGGGGCTGACCTTTAATCGGCCGGCAGGAGTGCCCGGTTCGGGATTTCTCGCCGGGCTCTTCGGGGACCTGGACGGTGAAGCCGCGATCTCCAACCTGCATCTCTTGGATGTGAACCTGGAAGGGAACAGCATGGTGGGAGGGATCGCGGGAAGGATACGCTTTCAAAGCACGGCGACCGTGACCAACTGCTCCGTCTCCGGAATAGTTCGTGGCCAAAGCCGCACCGGAGGGCTGGTTGGGTTCCAGGAAGGAGGGAGTATCGAGAACTGCTGGACCGAGGGAGTCGTCGAAACGTTCGGCTTCAATCGGGAGACCGGAGGGCTGGTCGGCTATACGAACGGCCTGATACGACGGAGCTATTCCACTGCCAACGTGTCGGGCGGTGATTGGGTCGGCGGGCTGGTGGGCAACGGAGGTGGTGATTCCACCCTGGAGGAATCCTTTGCGACTGGTGATGTCTTCGGGTCAGGCGCCCTCATTGGTGGTTTCGCAGGAGCACAGAAGGGACTCGTCGTCCGTTGCTACGCTACGGGAAACCAATCCGGACCGGAGACCAGCTTTGGTTTGGGCGGGCTTCTAGGCCTGCTGGACACCGATGGGCAACTGGAGGACTGCTTTGCACGGGGGGACATGACGGGAAATAGCGCCATTGGTGGTCTCATCGGCCAACAACGCGTCGACAGCACGCTGACCCGGGGCTACTCCACGGGCATACCAGACGGAAACACCTTTTTGGTGGGCGGTCTCATTGGACAACTTCAGTCCGGAACCGTCATGGCGTCCTATTGGGACACGGATTCCAGTGGTGTGGAAACTTCCCCGGGCGGGCCAGGAGCCATCGGCCTCACAAGGGAGGAAATGACAACGCCATTTGCTGGCGGGGCCTACACGGGCTGGGATTTTGTCGATGTATGGCTTGAAGAACACGATGTGAACGACGGCTACCCGATCCACCGGTGGCAGACGGATCGTTACACATTGCAATATACCAGCGGACCCAATGGGAGTCTGGAGGGAGACCTTCAGCAGGTGCGAATACCGGGAATCAACGCCACAACGGTAACCGCCGTCCCTGACGAGGGGTATTCCTTCCAAAGCTGGAGTGATGGCTCCACGGAAAACCCAAGAACGGACCTGAAGGTCATGAGCGACCTCGACGTCACGGCGAATTTCATCGAGTCGGACGAGGTTCAAAGCATGTGGGTCATTCGGTAAGGAGGACGTTTGTCGGAAAACCTGGCTTGTCAGACTCCCGTAGTTTCACCGTCGATTCGATCATGAGACTGGGATTTTAGTCTCTCCAGCGTTGTCTCAACCGCCACCCACCAATCGGCTTGCCCTCGGGGTGGCGCGACGCTCCAATTCCCTTGGTTGTATTGGAGGGGATTTATTAAGGGGCTTAATTAATGGCGTCAGAACAAGAAAAAGCAGCCTCGCTTTCCAAGCCGCTCCCCAGTGATCGTCTCAGCTCGCTGGATGCGTTTCGGGGCTTCACCATTATTGGGATGCTGTTTGTCAACAATCCCGGTCATCCCCATGCGTATCCCCGTCAGATGTTTCATGCGGGTTGGGGCGAGGTGGTGACTTTCTGTGACATGATCTTCCCGTGGTTTCTCTTTATTGTGGGGGTGGCGTTGCCCTTTTCGGTGGCGGCGTTTCGCCGTCGTAATCCGGATGCCGGGTTGGGAACGGTCGCATTGCGTGCCGGGAAGCGGGCGGCGATTCTAATCCTTCTGGGGATTATTATTATCAGCACGGTGCACAAGCGTCTGGAGATCCGCATGGATGTGCTTCAGTTGATCGGCACGTCGTTCTTTGTGGCGGCGTTGCTGTATGAGGCGCCGAAACGGGTCCGGATGGCGGCTGCGGCGGGTCTGCTTTTGTTCCACTGGATACTGCTCCGTTTTGTTCCCATCCCCGGCGGTGATGGATGGGCCTTCGAGGCGAACAACAATATCATCTGGTGGATTAACAACCAGCTTCGACCGTACCACCTTGCGGGGATTTTATCGACGGTTCCCTGCGCGGCGCTGATCCTGATCGGAACGTGGTTTGGGGATGCGCTGCGTGCCAGCGGACCCAATGAGCGAATGAAGATGGTCAAGACGCTCATCATTGGCGGGGTTGTGCTTTGTGTGGCCGGTTATCTTTGGTCCTATACGCTGCCCATGAATAAGTTGGTGTGGACGCCTCCCTACATGCTTTGGGCGGCGGGGCTTGGCTCGATGGTTCTCGCGGTGTTCTATTTCCTGATGGATATCAAGGGTTGGAAGACGTGGGCGTTCCCATGCATGGTTTACGGGATGAATGCCATCGCGGCGTATTTCATTTCCATCATTGTCAGGCTGAACACGGTACAGGCCTGGTATACAACCTATGAAGGGGAGCAGATCACCCTTTGGCGACGGATGCTTATCTTCTGGTCCGATCTGGCAGGGGAGACTCTTGGCTCGTGGCTATTCACAAGCGCCTATGTGACGTTCTGGTTTTTCGTGATGTGGTGGATGTATAGAAAGAAGATATTCTGGCGGGTGTGAGGTGCACACCCGCCAGGGTGGTGTCTATCGGATCCCACGCGCACTCATGAACTCCAGGTCGGGTTCCATGGTGAACTCGGGGGGCGGGATTTCAAACTCAATATCCTCGACAAGGCCACGCTCCCTCAGGTGATTGAAGGAGGTGTATAGATCGGCTCCATTATCCCATCGTTCATCAAGGGGGTTGAGGATGCCCGCATCAAGGGCCGCATTGATGACGGTGGATGGAAAGGCGGTGCTGCGCTGGGTGAACTCCGTGCGGCGTCTTTCCTGGGCGACGCGGTAGGCTTGCTCCGCTTCCTGAAGGGCCTGCCGTGCAGCCTGCAAGTCGCCGGCCATGCTTGCCTCACGTTCCTGAAGAGTCTTTGCCCGGTTCTCGACGTCCTGAAGATTTGCCCTGGCAACCTCCTCGTAGTTGGTACTGCCTGGGAGTTGACCAAGTTGCGATTCCTTTTCGGCCAATTCATTTCGCGAGTTTTGGAGTGCCTCGGTGTTTCGTGTCTGACGTTCCACTTCACCAGCAACGTTACTTCCGACCCTGAGACCTCTTTGCAAGTCCCGCCCTCCCTGTCCGCCTAGCCTGGTATACCAATCTGCTGCGGCCTGTACTCCGCTTGCGACATCAGCGACATCTTCCTGGCGTTGGAGCCTTTCCACATCGGCCCGGAGCCGTTGTACGTCCCTTTCCAGATTGGCGCGTTGATTTCTAAGGGTCGTATCCCTTTGCTGGGCGTCTGCCACTTCCTGCCGCAGGGTTGCCAGATCGGAGGTCAGGTTGCCAAGTGTCTGGGTCGCGGATTCAATGTCCCGGGTAAAGGTGGCAATCCTGCCCTGTTCCCGTTCCACAATTTGAAACGCTGCCTGAAGCTCCCGCCCTGTGGTGTTCCATGTGGAGGCAAGCTCGCTTCCCAATGAAGCGACCCGTGGCATGCGAATGTCGGCGCACCCGGGTACGGCCTCGAGTGATCCCGCGAGGAGTTGTTCCACTTTGGACTCGGTGGCCTGGTCCACCCCCTGGTGGAGAATCAGGGCAAGTTCGAAGGCCGAGGCGACCTGGACGCCGTGGCGATTTGCCTCATCCAGAAGGGAGCGGCATCTTTCCCATGCGTTTTGCTGGGCAGCCTTTATGAAGCGCGCATTGATGGCCTGATGGAGGGCGCGGTTGAGGGCTTCGCTTTCGTTGGCCCTGACGCCTGCCTCCTGAAGCCGGGTAAAGGCATCGCTCCATTTCCCCTCCCCGGCGTTGTCTGCCGCGACTCTAACCCTGATCGCCTTGAGAAACTGGTCATACTGATCGGCGGCTAGATGGGGGCGGCATCGTTCCAGTATCAGGCGGGCCTCCTCGGTGGAAGCCCGGGAAATTTTGCTGGAAACGAGGAGCGCAGATGCTTCCCGGAGATCCTGGGTCCAGTCCCGCACTCCCAACTCGCTTGTTGTTTCGAGAAGGTTGAGTGCGGCTTGATACTGGCCCTGCTGGATCAGGTGACTGGCGCGGGTGCGGCGAAGCCCGATCATCCGTGGCCCAAGGGAATCCATGAAACGGCCCCGTATTTCCTCGATCCTGATTTCCAGGGGGTCGCCCATTCCCTCCACCCCGACCATCTCGATCCAAAGTTCAAAGGCCGAGGCGGCGCCAAAGTGATCGCCCCTGCCCATTTGGTTTTCCGCCCGGAGTTTGATGGTCGTCGGGTTGGGAGTTTCATAGAGGTTTTCCAAACGCCGAAGGTGGCGCTCCGCCTCGTCGAAACTGCGGCGTGACTGGTTTGAAATGGTGGAGACGTGGAGGATGAACTCCTCCGACGCCAGC
>JAFIGB010000288.1 GCA_020831705.1 Candidatus Sumerlaeia bacterium
GGTCCTTTACCGCTCCCTGTTTTGCCTTCGCCGGGGAGGTTTATGCTTACGGGAGAATGAAATCGACTTCCTGGTCATTCTCAGGGAACGGGGAATTGTCGCCATCGAGGCCAAGGGCGGGCGGATCAATGTCGCCGGTGGGAAGTGGACCTCCACCGACCGCAATGGGGTCACCCATGATATTCAAAATCCCGGGGACCAGGTTTCCCGCGCATGCCACGATCTGGTCAGTAAACTGAAGTCCTTCCCCAAATGGCAGACTTTTCCCGTCGAGGTGGGTTACTGCGTGATCCTGCCCGATTGTGTCGTCGAAAACCTGAAATGCCCATCCATCCCCAAAGGCTGCCTGATCGACGAATCCCGGCTTGATCAGATTTTCGGGTTTATTGATTCTGTCTATAATGCCCACCAGAAGACCCGTCAACTCAAGGAGACCATCAACGAGGAGCGCTTCAATATCCTCGTGGAAAACTTCGCACCCACCTGGGAAACGAAGGTTCCCAATCTCCTTCGGTGTTTCCGCGATGGGGAAAACCATGTCACCAAGCTGTCGGAGCAACAATTCATGTTTCTCGACTTCATTCGTGACCATACACGGGGGCGAATCATGGGGCAGGCGGGAACGGGGAAGTCGATCCTTGCCCTTGAGGCCGCCCGCAGGTTTTCCAACCGGGGCATGCGAACGCTGTATGTCTGTTTCAACAGGGCACTTGCCGGTCACCTCCGCGCAACAATCGGCGATTCCTTTCCCCTTCTGGAGATATACACCTACCATCATTTGTGTGCTGAATTTGCGGAACGCTACTCCACTCCCCTGCCGGACGCCGATACCATTCCGTCCGACCAGCACGAGGAATTCTTCGGCAGGGAGCACACCAATGCCCTCCTCCGCGCCCTTGACAATCCCGAATCGGAAGCCCACCGCTTTGATGCCATCGTTGTGGACGAGGCCCAGGACTTCAGGGACAATTGGTGGGAAAGCCTCCAGTTTATCCTGAAGGACCACGAGAACGGCGCCATGTATATCTTTCATGACGATTCCCAGGGGATCTTCCGGGACCCTCCCAAATTCCTCCAGGAGATCATCCAACTGGGGCGTCTGGACAGGAACTACCGCAATGCCATCCCCATCCATGACCTGATGAAGCGGCGTTTTGATGTAAAGACCGTGGCCTGTGGCCCTGTTTCCAACACGGAAGTTCAATGGCGGGAAATGCAGCCCGACCAAAAGGCGCCCTCCGCGGTTGCCCGGTCACTCAAGCATCTCATTGAAGAGGAACGCATCCCCCCGGGCGAGATTGCCGTCCTCACCGGATGCTCCCTGCAACGCACTCCCCTTGGGAATGATCATCACATTGGCGGTTTTCGGATCACGGATGACCCCACGGATCCCAACAGGGTGCTCCTGTCAACGATCCACGCCTTCAAGGGCCTGGACAGGGCAGCAATCATTCTTTGCGAATTGGATTCCCTACTGGATAAGAAACGGGAGGGCGTTCTATACGTCGGCGTCAGCCGGGCACGTCAATACCTGGAGGTGGTTGGAACCGCCGAGGTCATTGGGAACCTTCGAGACAGCATGAATGCTTAGGCGTACATTTTCAGCCGCATGAAGTCCCGCGTCCAGTCCTCCCCGAATATCCGGGAAAGATAGACAGTGCCGGGGGAATGCTTGATGTGATGTGCCTTGTACTCCCGCAGCATCTGCTCCGAATACCTGTTGGGCAGGGGGGGATATGTCTGGGCCATCTTTCGAAACAAATGCAGGTAATCATAATACGCGCGCAACAGGCGGGGAATTGTTTCGCCGTTGGTGTCGGATGTATGGATGGCACCGGGACTGAAGTGGCTAACGGCCCATTCGGGAAGGGGACCACCACTTGGTAGCGTATTAAAGCGGGAATGGTGAGCCATCACCCTGCGGCTGATCACATGGCGCCGCCAGATGGTATTACAAACCGGTTGGAGGTCTATAACGCCAACGCGGACCTTCCCGTTGAAAAGAACAATCTCGGCCGCAAAGACCGGAAGATGCTCGAGGTTTTCGGGGAAGACCATCAGGTTGAAGATTTCCGCCCGTGGTGAGGTGATATACGTGGAACGCACATCCCCCACTTTGTGAAGGTACTCCCCATGGTATTGGAGCTCCGCCCCTCCCTTTCCTGCACGAGTAATCACCTCGGAGTCATAGGGGGAAATAAATCCCACATTTTCGAGGGTGTTCACCGTGGATGTGGACAGCCCCTGAAAATGTGTCTCCACTGGAGTATCCGGGGTTGAGTTTGCAACGAGTGCAGTCATGAGTGTAGGGTGCCTGCCACTTCAAATTTAAGGATGTCCAGCATGGACATTGTCATCTTCCGGAGGGACTTCGACATCTCCTCGCCCAGTTCCATGGGGTATAGACCGTCAGCAACCTGGTTGCCGAGCCGGGGATCGTGGGGAAGGACGGGCTTGAGGAGGATTGCCGCCAGGTAGGACTCAAGCTGCTCGCGAAGCTGCTTTTGCTCGAACCCTCCCTCGTGGGGCTCCACAAGGACAGCCCTTGTGTGGAAGTCACGACGGGGGCGGGAGCGTTCCCCCTGGATGTACTCCATGAAGGGGAGCAGGGTCCGGAAGGAATTTGCCTCGCAGGGAACCACGAGGAGCGCCAGGGACGCATGACGCAGGATTGGCGCGAGTTCATGGCCACCACCCGCAGGGGTATCGTGAATGACAATGTCTATACCCTGTTCGGCGGAAAACCGGATGAGGGATTCCTGAACATCGTCCTGCTGCATCATTCCTGGTGCATGAAGGATCCTTAACGGACGCTTCGTGTGCTTGTAGGGTGCCGGTCGCTCCGTGACATTCGTCCAGGGCTTTCCGTCCCGGGAAATCGAGGGGTTGTCCAGCGACGCAGCACCGGCCCCGAGGGAGTAATCCACCACCATGACACTGATATCCAGGGAGGCCAGCGCTGTGGCAAGGAGGACGGAGAGAAGGGACTTTCCAGATCCTCCCCGGTGGCTCGCCACAATAATCATTTGCGGATTTGCTGTATCAGCCATTGGAGGAACCTCCCGTCACCTGGACTCGGGGTGAAAGACGGCTGGCGGCCAGTTTCCAAAGTCGGGATATGACACCGGTCTCCTTTTTATCCTCCTCCCGTGCGGCTGCCTCGCGGATCGGTTCCAAATCTAGGCGCTCGGCCATCCATCCGGATAGTTTTACATACGCCTTTTGTGCAGGGGCATTGGGATTCAGTGCGTGATCAAGACCCTTGAAGGCACTTACCTGGGAACGGAGATGCTCGTCGTTGTCCCTGGGAATCGAGATGGGAATTGTATATCCCGGAACCGCCTGATCCAGGATCCTGACGAGGCCCGCGCGGTCGTTGTCCACGAGTGTCGGGAGGAATCCCATGAACCGCATTCCGGGATTCGCCTTTCTCAGTTCGGCAAGGACGCTGTTCACGCCGGGAAGCGCCTTGATGGACTGCTTGTCCATGCGAATTGTGAGCATGAGGTGATTGCAGTGCTCGATCCATTGAAGAAGGAAGGGATCATCGAGCCGGGCGGTATCCATGAAAAATACGGTGGAGGTGTCGCGGTAGGGAGCAAGGGCCGCCCTCACTGCAGTCGCCGTTGTCAGGCTCCTCCCCTTCACCACGGGAATTTTGTCCTCGCCAAGGAG
>JAFIGB010000293.1 GCA_020831705.1 Candidatus Sumerlaeia bacterium
AGGCAGTGGGCGTAATCATACATGGGGTAGATTGGCCACTTGTTGTCCGTGCGGTGATGGTGGGCGTGGGAAATGCGGTAGATGACCGGGTCGCGCATGTTGACGTTGGGCGAGGCCATGTCTATACGGGCGCGGAGGGTGTGGGAACCGTCGGGGAATTCGCCCGAGCGCATGCGGCGAAAGAGATCGAGGTTTTCCTCCACGGGGCGGTCGCGCCAGGGGCTGTTGGTGCCCGGCTCGGTGAGCGTCCCCCGCGTCTTGCGGATTTCCTCGCCGGAAAGCTGGCAGACATAAGCCCTGCCCATGGTGATCAGCTGCTCGGCGTAATCATAGAGTTTGTCGAAGTAATCCGAGGCAAAGAACATATTTTGCCCCCAGTCAAACCCAAGCCAGCGCACATCCTCCTTGATCGATTCCACGTACTCCACATTTTCCTTCGCGGGGTTGGTGTCATCGAAGCGCAGGTGGCAGATGCCGCCCTCGTTTTCCCCGGCGATGCCGAAGTTCAGGCAGATCGACTTGGCGTGGCCGATGTGCAGGTAACCGTTTGGCTCGGGAGGGAACCGTGTCACCACGCGCCCGTCCCACTTCCCGGTTTGATTGTCCTCGGCGACAATCTGGCGGATGAAGTCCTTCGAATGGGGGGCGCTGGGTGTGGTCATGGTCGGTTTGTTTCCAACTTTCAGGGAAGAATTTCCGGGGTTCCGGAACGGCAGGAGAATGGGCCGCCGATGGGGTCGGGCGTCAACAGGACAGTGCCTCCCGAACGGGGCTCACAGGCAGGCAACCCGATGCCGCAGCGAACCACGCCACCGCCCGAGAACCACGCCCGCACGAAAGACCGTCTCGTAGATGGGAACGCGGCTTTCGTGGAAATCCCCGGCGTAGGCCAATTTCCAGGGGATCAATACAGGAGCGGCCGCAAGGGCGGGGTAATAGCCCCAGGCGAAGTGAGGTCCGGTTGGGAAGCGGTGGCGATGAAGGGCAAGGAGCCGGGCCGTTCCTTCGCCGTATCCGAAGCCCCATTGAAAAAGGCCCGCGAAGGAGTCGCGATGACGGTGGGCCACGATGGCATCATCCACATACGCCAGGGCACCACCTGCATCACCCACCCGCCAGCAAAAATCCGCATCCTCGCCCACGCGGAGGTCCTCCCGGAAGCCGTTCACCTTAGCCCACCAATTCTTCCGCAGGGCCACATTGGCCGTTGCCAGAAAGGGGGGCATGCCCACCCGTTCTGCAAAGAAGGATTCCTGGTTCAAGATTCCGAACTCCTCGGCAAACCGCATGATGCCCGACTTGGGATCGTCGTCGTAAATACGCCCCCCCACAACGGCGACCCGCGGGTCCTTGAGCGGGGCAACAAGCGCGGCCAGCCACCCTTCACGGGCCCGGCAGTCGCTGTCGAGGAGGGCAACCAGCTCCCCGCTGGCGTGGGATATCCCTTCATTGCGCGCGGCGGCGGGGCCGGGGCGGTTACAATCCACCACCCGGACACCATCCTCATCGAAAAGGGCCTCGCGGGTGCCATCAGTGGAACCATTGTCCACCGCAATGATCTCCACGGTAAAGCCGTCAGGAACGGTCTGCGCACGAAGGGAAGCAATACAGCCGGAAACGTCCTCAACCCGGTTGAGGAAGGGGACCACGACGGAAATGCACGTGTCGGAGGGACTCATTTGTCAAAACGCAGCCCGAGGGATTCCTTCAGTTTCAGGAGGGGAAGAAGGCACATCACCACAATGGCCACGACGGCGGCCACGGGGATCAGGAGGATCTGTAGCAGGGCACGAAGGCAATGGACCCAGGCGGTTCCGAATCCGAGGGGCCATCGTGCGGGTCGCCACTTCCGCCGTCCCTTGTATATCCTCACACGGCCGCTCACCAGTTTTTCCCCTGATGGCGCTTGAGAAGGGACCGCGCCACCATCCCGGCGATCTTGCGAATGACCATCCGGGGGAGCAACTTGCCCAGCCAAACAGCCCAGACCCGCTGGGTCACCAGCACGACACGTCCCGAGTCGCTGGCGCGCAATCCCATGCGAACGACCTCATGGGCGGATTGACCGCGTTCGAACAGCTTCGGATCAATACCGCTGGTGGCCGCAAAATTTGTGGGGGTTGGTCCCGGACAAAGGGCCAGAACCTTGACATCCGTACGCTGCAATTCCTCCGCAAGACCCTCGGAAAAATTCAGGACGAAAACCTTCGTGGCTGCATAAAGAGTGAAATAGGGTATTGGCTGGAACGCTGCCGTGGAGGCAATATTGATAATGCGCGAGTCACGCCCCAGACGGAGCATCGGCAAAAGGGCCCGTGTCAATTCAGCAAGGGTGACCATGTTCACCATCATCATGTCGCGAACCGGTTCCGGGTCCATGGTATCGAGGGCACCGGTTAATCCGAACCCGGCGTTGTTGATGAGCCAGGTGGGGTGGAGGCCCTTCTCCTCGAGGAAGGAAACGACCTGTTCCGGCGCACCAGCCTTTGAAAGGTCGCAGACGAAGGGGAAGGCGTGAACTCGGTAGCGCTGGGAAAGCTCGGAGGCGAGGGCCTCCAGCTTGTCTCCGCTCCGTGCAACCAGGACAAGGTTTTGCCGCCGCTGGGCCAACTGGCGGGCAAACTCCTCGCCCAATCCCATGCTCGCTCCGGTGATGACAGCAACATTCATGGTCCATTCGCCTTTCAAGGCCCTCGGTTCGCAGCGTCATCGGGCACCGAAGAAGTGTGGGGCATGCACCGTACGGGACTCAACTGTTTGTCACGATGGCGGGTAGGGAAACCTTGGTGGAAGTCATTTGGGCGTCTTTTTGCCCCCAGACCTGCACCTTTCGTTGACCGCTCCCTTATAATTTCGGAAAACACTTTCAGTTGTGGAAGATCACGCCCATGAAAACGACATTTCGATGATCAAGTTCCCCCCCAGAACCATCTGCACCTTGTTCGCGCCCCTCATGGTGGCCCTGCTGATGGCGTGTGGGAAGGGCGAGGAGCCTCCCCCCGGTGATGCCATTCGGATCACCATCGACCCCGTGGAGTCCCTGGTTGCTGTAACGAATGAACTGACCACCCACTTCACCGAAGAGACGGGGATTCCTGTCGAGATTCACCTTGGGCCACGGAGTATCAGCGAGCGCCTCAATCTTTACCAGCAAATGGTTGGTTCCCGGGCTTCGGGGATGGATCTATACCTCATCGATGTCATCTGGATTGGCCACTTTCCCGGCCAGTTTGTTGATCTCAGGGATCACTTTTCCCGTCACGTTTCCGACTTTTTCCCCGCGATCATCGAAAATAACACCCTCCATGGGGAACTCATCGCATTGCCGTGGTTCACCGATGTGGGGGTGATGTATTATCGACGGGACCTCCTTGAAAAATATGACATCGCCCCTCCGGAAACCTGGGACGACTTCGAGGCCGCCGCCCTGACCATTCAGGAGGGCGAGCGGGCGGCGGGGAATCCCGACTTTTGGGGGTTCGCATGGCAGGGGGGTCCCCGTGAGGCGCTCACCTGCAATCTCATGGAGTGGTTCGCCACCCACGGGGTTGGCTCCTTGTTCAACGAAGATGGCGACTTCACACTCGATCGTCGGCGGGCCACGGCGGCCCTTGACCGCGCCGCAGGGTGGATTGGTCACATTACCAACCCCGATGTTCTCCAATGGATCGAATTGGAGTCGGTGGAAGCCTTCCATGCTGGGAATGCGGCGTTTCTCCGTTACTGGAGCTTTGGCTGGGGTTCCTTGAACGCTCCCGAATTGGAACTGGCGGGCAAAATCGGTGTCATGACCATGCCCACGGCGAACGGCACCCCTTCAGGCACCCTCGGAGGGTGGCAGTTCGCCCTGTCCAGGTCGTCGGAAAACCAGGAGGATGCGCTTAAGCTCCTGAGATTTTTGACCTCCGAAAACTCCCAGAGGAAGATGGCGCGGGCCGGCTTTCTGCCAACACGGCCGAAGCTATACGAGGATGGCTCCATGGCCGAGCACTTCGAGCCCCTGAAAACAATGCTCCTCGCCCTGGACGAGGCAACCCTGCGTCCCTCGGCGGAATACGGGCGGAACTATAACGCCTTCTCGACCCTCATGCAGCGCCTTGTGTCCAACCGCCTCAGCGGGGCCGAAACCAGCGAAAAGACAATCAATGATATAACAACCCGGGCGTCTCTTCTCCTCAGGGAGTGAACGCGGGGAGGGGTTTGAGGTGCCTTCTGGGAGGGTGATTCCCGGCCCGGACGTCCCTTCATTGGTTTCGTTGGGCAGTAAAGAAATATCCCTTCGGGGTTGACAGGCTTGCCACGGCTTCCGCACGTTCTCGCACCCGCGGCGGCGGTGGCAGGCTTTCCGTTTCCGCCGGTTGGGCAATTCGCCCCCATCACCCAGAAAGCGACTCCATACTCGCCCATGGCCGACGTCCTCCCATTCGCTGGTACCCGATTTAATACTCAGGAAAAGCAAATAGACCTCTCCACGACTCTGGCACCGCCGGTTGATGCCATTGATGCAGCCCTCCAGAAGGAGCTCCATGAGGCCAACCCCCATAATGTAGCCCGCATCACTGCGGGATTTGACGCACCGGGGGATGACGAGTTTAACAACCGATTCCTTCGCGCGGCGGAAATTTACAAGGAATGGAAGCTTCAGGGTGTTCTAAGCGACGAGCAGCGCAAGTGCTTCTACGTCTACGAGCATGAATTCACCCTGCCCGGCGAGAAAAAGCGCTACAAGCGCCGCGGCTTCTTCGCCCTCGTCAAGCTCCAGGACTACCGAAGCGGGAAAATACGGGCCCACGAACTGACCTTCGATGCCCCCAAAAACGACCGCCTCAACCTCCTGAAGGCCAGCATGATCAATATCGAGCCGGTCTTTGCCCTCTATGTGGACCCCGAGCATGTGGTCGACAAGATCCTCAACGACAAGGTTCCCCCCAAGCCCCCCGTCGAGTTTACCGACCCCCGCGGTGACCCACACCGTGGGTGGCGTGAGCACAAAAAGTCACCCATCCGGACCCTCAACCAGGACA
>JAFIGB010000310.1 GCA_020831705.1 Candidatus Sumerlaeia bacterium
AACTGGCCACCCTGGACCTGTCAACGACCGACTTCACCATCACCATGGGGCCGGAAATCACCGGGATCGACGAGGCTGAAACCGTTACGTCCATGGCCTTCGACCCGTTCTTCGAAAGCATGGTGATCAGCACGTTTGCCCCCCCCGCCGTCGTCAGGTATTATGATCTCGACCCGCTAAATGGTGAAGCATTCCTTCTCTCCACTTTCGAGGCCAGCGACGGTCTGCTCCCTTTCAACATTGGCTTCAATGATGATGGCCAGGGTTACGCGACCGGGGCGACTTCCGCCGAATTCACCTCTCTCCTCTTCGAGATCGATGTCGACTTGGGAACTTTACAGATTGTCGGGACCACTGGTCCTGATAGTAACACCCGTCTCGGCGGTCAACTCTTCGACTGGGACTCCACCAACTCCCTGCTTCGTGCCATCTATCGCTGGAACGACGAAGAGGGCGATGGCACGCCCCAGCATTACGGCACCTTCGACACGCAGACGGGGTTCTTTACGATCATCAGGGAGTACGATAACAGCGTGTTCTTCACCGGAATGGCCGTCCGTGCCTCAGCCACGCAAACCACCATCAACGACTGGATGATTATTCATTAAGACATAAATCACCAAAGTCAGGGACTGGCCCCTTGTATCCCCCGCATGTCGTGGATTTCCGCGACGGGAGGGTACAAGGGGCCTTTTTTCTACCCAGATCGTCGGCGATTCCCGGAGCGTTTTTTCGGGTTACATGAATGAAATGGTGGGAGCCAATCCTGGCCGGTCTATGCACGGCGTTGTGGACAAGGCGAATCGCCACAAACTGATGATTTCACCACTGCCCATCACAAGGAAGTCTCACTTTTCGAGAGAGCAAAAGGGTAAGTGGGGCCGGCGAATAGATCTGGAAATTCTTACTGGAAAAGGGACAACTGAATCCTAGATCTGATCAAAGCTTTCCGGAAACTTGCATCGTGTAATGGCTTCGTCGAAGGTGATATTACCCTTGAGGTAAAGGGTCTTGAGGGACTTGTCCATGGAGATCATGCCGTGCTCATGGCTGGTCTGGATGATGGTCATGAGCTGTTCCGTCTTGCCGCTGCGGACGGTCTTGCGGACGGCTGGCGTTGCCACCATCACCTCGCAGGCGATGGCACGCCCCTGGTTTCCGGGAATGGGAATCAACTGCTGGGCCACCACGGCCTGAAGAGTGTTTGCGAGCTGAATCCGCACCTGCTCCTGCTGGTGGGGAGGGAAGACGTCTATAATGCGATCCACGGTCTGAACGGCGTCGGGCGTGTGCAGGGTGCTGAAGACCATGTGCCCGGTCTCGGCGGCGGTAAGGGCGGTCTGGATGGTTTCAAGGTCACGCATCTCGCCGACGACGATGACATCGGGATCCTGGCGAAGAACATGGCGCAGGGCGCTGACGAAGCTCCGCGTGTCGCTGGTCAATTCGCGCTGCTTGATGACGGCGCGGTGGTTGCCGTGTATATACTCGATGGGATCCTCGACCGTAATGATCATGCACTGGCGTTCGTGGTTGATCTGGTCAATAATGGCGGCAAGGGTGGTTGTCTTGCCGCTTCCGGTGGGGCCGGTGACAATGATCAGGCCGTTGTTTTTCCGGGCAAGCTCCTCAACGGTCTTGGGAAGCCCCAATTCGTGGAGGGGCTTGATGGTGTCGTTGACGATACGGAAGGCGGCCTCCAGGGTGCCGCGCTGGCGGTGTATATTCACACGGAACCGGCCGATGTCGTGAAACTCGACGGATATATCCAGCTCCCAGGCTTCATCGAATCGTTTCTGTTGTGGGGGCGACATGACGCTGCGGACCATTTTCTCGCACTCCTCAGCCGTCAATGCCGGGACATCCATGGGGATCAGCCGCCCATCAATACGGAGAATCGGGGGCATGTTGCGCGTCAGGTGGAGATCGCTTGCCTGGGCCCGGACTGCTTCCCCAAGGAGGTTCTCCAGATCCGTTGATTCGGAGGCCTTGGAGGTGGCTGGGGCCGAAGGTCGGGGAACAATGCTTGGGCGTCGCGGTGGGGTGATATCGGGTGACCCCATTGGTTGTGCGGGTTCAGGGGGTGGTGCTGCCGGTGGTGCAGGAGGGCGACCTGCCGGTGGGATGATGCGCGGAGGAGCCCCAGCAGAGGGAACCGGTTTGCCCGGTTCATTGGCGGGTTTGGCGGGTTGTTGGGGTGTGTTGGGTTTACGGGGAAAAATGCCCATGCTGATCTCCGTTGTTGGGGGGCGGTCGATGCCGTTACCGACTGGAATTGTCGCGCCTTGGTGGTTCCCGGGCAAGGTTTTGTCGTTTCCGGGGCGTCGAAGGTTTAACGGGCCGCATCCTGATTGACCCCGCGGGCGGCAGTGATGGACCGTCTCCCCGTTGTTGGTCCGGAGATCTGTTTTTCCGGCGAGAAAGGGAATCCGGTGGAAATCCGGAACTGCCCCGCAGCGGTAAGTGGGAACGAAATCCGCGCCAAAGGCACTGGTTGGGTGACAACCGGGAAGCCGCGGAAAGTAGTCAAGCGGTCAGGCCGCGCCGCCCACGAGTCCGAAGACCTGCCAATAACCCGGTTCATTGAACCGGCCAGACCATCGGGCTTTCGCGGGAAGGTTCGGGGATTGTCCCTCCGGGCAGGACACGGCGTGCATCCACGGCGGTGTGCCCGTATCGCATCCTTCACGTTTCCCCCCGCGACATCCCCCAAAAGGAATCAGGATCATGTACCTGCGCCATTTGGCACCGGCCCTTGTTGCCGTCGTTACCTTTTCGGGAGTTGCAACCGCATCACCCTTCGTGTCCCCGGAAATTGCCGTCGATGAAGGCGTCAATGCACGCTTCACCCGGAACACCTCCACCCAGGCCGGTTTCGACGGGAACGGGGTGCTCCATCTGGCCTACTGGATTGGTGGGGACGAAACGAATGTGGCGAATCCCTCCTACGTCATTTACAGGAACTACACCGTTGGGGATGGCTGGGCCGATGCTGTTATTGTGGATGAATCCTTCAACAGTTCCGATGATCGCCTTGGGGGCCGCCAACCCAGCCTTGCCATTGCCGGCAATGACGATGTCTGGATTGCCTGGCATGATTACCGTCACGTAAACCCGGGATCCAATTCCATCGACAATATAGAAATCTATATCGACCGACTTCCCTCGGGAGGGTCGGAATTTTCCGGAAACGTACGCCTTACCGAGACCACGGCCCCCCATTCGGGGGATAACGGATATTCACCGCAAATTGCCATTGATGGGGATGGAAGGGTCCATGTCGTCTGGCACGACTTCACCATCAACCCGGATATCAGTGACATCTATTACCGGGTGTCTGACACATCGGGAATTTTCCCTGAAGAATCGATTGCCAGCCACCGCCTGACGGACCTTGACGACCGCGGTGGTGCGGGATCCGCCCCCTCCTTCACCCTTCCGGCCATCGCCCTCGGCAACGATGGCACCCTTGTCACTGCATGGGGGACGGGGACCGGGGGCGCGGCTCCGATGCGCATTGCACGGATCGACGGTGTCACGCCTCCCGTAACGGGGACGGAAGTTTCACCGTCGGCAGGAAGTTTCTTCGACCCACCCCGCCTGGTCGCCTCGCCAACGGGGGGGATTTGGCTCGTCTATACGGACCGCCAAACGAATCCCCTCGGCGAGATCACCCTCCGTTTCATGGCGGAGGGGGAATCCACCTTTGGTTCGCCGACCGTGGTGGCAAGTTCGGGAGGGATGACCACCAACCAGCCGACCATCCAGGTGGATGGCGATGGAATTGTTCATCTGGTTCACCGCCAACTTGCCGGGCAAACCCACCTGTATTATCTGACGTATGATCCCGTGGCCGACGTCGTTTCCCCCGCCGTTCAGATCACGGAATCAACAAGCAATTGGGTCCATCCCGCCCTGGTGCTCGACGGGGACGATCATCCATGGCTGCTCTTCGAGGAGGACCTGGGAACGTCCAACGGGCGGATCTGGATGGCACGGCCCGCAGTTGCCACGGCGGTGGAGGACTGGTTGTTTTACCAATAAGAACAGCGGGTCATGCAGGTGGAAAATCGCGGATGATTTCCGAAATCCTTACCCTCATGGTATCATCAACCGATGTCATGGGGGGACGCGATGCCGTGGGAAAGCCGGGAAGGCGTGTGGCGACGGCGGCCTTGGTGATGGCAATTTCGTCGAGGCCGGAATGCTTCCGAAAGTGGTGCCACTTATTGAACCGCTCCTGCATGTCGCTGGCCTTGTCTATACGCCCTTCGTGGAAGGCCCGGTGAATTCCGACAAGATACTCTGGAAGGGCGGACCCGGCACCACTGCTGGAGCCATGGAGCCCCTCCTGGAGGATCTCCAGCGCCCGGCTGTCACCTCCGAAGAAAATTTTCAGGTTCGGCGCGGCATTCTGATAGGCGAGGGCGTTCTCCACGGAGCCTGATGAATCTTTGACCCCCCTGATGACGGGAAATTCAGCCGCCAGCGAGCCCACCAGTTCCGGAGTCAATGACACCTGGGTATGGCGTGGGAAATTGTATAGATAAACAGGCTTCTCGCACCGGCGGACCGTTGTGGCGAGGAACTCACGAACCCCTTCAGGGCGCGGGGATGCGTAATAGTAGGGAGGAAGCAGGAGGAGGGCGTCGGCAAATTTCTGGCAGTGATCCAGATGGGTCTGGCATTCGCGGGTGGAGCAACTGCTGATATTCGCCAACAGGGCGCCCTCGAAACGCCTGCGGACAAATTCAAGGATCTCCTGACGTTCCTCCTGCGTCAGGGAGGGAAATTCCGCGGTGGTGCCATTGACGATCAACGTCCGCACACCGGCATCATGGAGGTATTGCAGGTAATCACCGAAGGCCCCGAAGTCCACATGACCACTTTTGTCGAAGGGTGTGAGGATGGCAATGGCGGGGGCTTGAAGATGGATCATTGATGATTTCCTTTGTAGGGGGATGTCGGCGGCGTCGTACCCACTTGATTGGCACGACTGTCAGAAAAGCCAGGATAA
>JAFIGB010000323.1 GCA_020831705.1 Candidatus Sumerlaeia bacterium
GGTCCGGTTACCGACAACGAGGTCGGCACCTCCTACATCTCCCGCGAGATGAAAATCGAATGCGCCAACGCGCGCAACGAACCCATTGAACTGGCCCAGATGGTTGCCCGCTCACTGAAGATAGAAGTCGATATCAGGGAATGACCAACATGACACGCATCGCCATCCTCGGTGCCACCGGATATGGTGGCGGCGAACTTCTCCGCTTTTTTCTCCGCACCCCCGACGTGGAAATCGTCCATGCCACCAGCCGTGGCCGGGCCGGTGTTTCCGTCGGCAAGGTTCATTGCAATCTTGAGGGCCTCACCGACCTGACCTTTTCCGATCCCTCCCGGGAGCAACTGCTGGAAAGCACCGATGTGATCTTCGGCGCCCTTCCCCACGGTGCCTCGGCGGAGAACCTGGCTCCCCTTGTGGATGCAGGCGCGACGGTCATTGACCTGAGCGGCGACTTCCGCCTACGCGATATTGAGCAGTACAAGAAGTGGTATGGCCGGGAGCATCCCCGCCCCGATCTCCTCGAGACCGCCGTTTATGGTTGTCCGGAACTGAACCGTGACCGGATTGCCGGAGCGCGGCTGGTTGCCTCGCCGGGGTGTTTTGCCACCGCCATTAACATCGCCCTCCTTCCCGCCGCAAAGCGTGGCCTCCTCAAGGGAACCGCCGAGGTGCTTGCCATCACCGGGTCCTCAGGTTCCGGTGCCGAGGCCAAGCCGGGCACCCACCATCCCACCCGTGCCCAGACCGTGCGCCCCTACAAGGTCCTTTCCCACCAGCACGTTCCCGAATGCGTACAACTTTGCCACGATGCCGGCGGTGCTGATCTGGGCGCCATCAGCTTCACCCCTCTGAGCGGCCCCTACGTCCGGGGAATTCTTGCGGTGGCAACGGTGGATGTCATCGGTGGTGTCAATACGGTGGATGTGGAGACGGCCTACTCTGAATTTTACGCCAACGCCCCCTTCGTCAAGGTTCTCTCAGGCCGCGAACCGGAAGTCGCCGGTGTTGCGGGAACGAACTACGCCGAGGTACGCGCCCGTGTCACCCCCGAGGGGCGGCTCCACGTGATCTGTGCCCTCGACAACCTCGTAAAAGGCGGCGCCGGCCAGGCCGTCCAATGCTTCAACCTTGTCACCGGCAGGGCGGAAACAGCATGCGGCCTCGACTGGCCCGGCATGTGGCCCTGATTGATTTGATATACATTCTGGAAAGGGAGGCTGCGAAATGTCGCCAAACAATCCTGCACGATGGTTTCACCTTCTGGCTGCCATGACCGTGGCCGGTTCCCTCGCTGCATGTGCCCATGCCGAGGGGGGCGCGGTTGAGAATGGGGAGGAACCCGCCGATGAGGACTCCAGTGTTGCCATTATAGACAATGGTATTGTGCGTCTTGGCGTGGACCTGGATTCCGGGGCGAGCATCTTTTTCTTCGCGGAATCGGAAACACAGTGCAACCTCCTGAATCACTTCGATCGGGGACGCTTTATTCAGCAGTCCTTTTACGGTGACAAGGACGGTTCCGCCTGGGGAACACAACCCTGGCGCTGGAATCCCGTTCAGGGCGGAGACTACGTCGGCAATCCCGCCATTCTCCTTGATCACTCAAGAACGGATACCACGATTTATACACGTTCCACCCCGAAGAACTGGGCCGGGGGCGAGGATGTCACCGACACGGTCATGGAATCGTGGATCACCCTCGATGGTAACATTGCCCACCTTCGATATCGTTTTGTCTACACAGGCGACCATGAACACGAGGCACGCCACCAGGAAATGCCGGCTGTCTTTGTGGACTACGACCTTGCGGAACTGGTGCACTACACCGGTGATGAACCATGGACAAATGGTCCCCTCACCCGCGTCGTGCCCGGCTGGCCCAATGAGTACCACGAGACCACGGAGCACTGGAGCGCCTACGTCAATGATGCGGACTGGGGACTTGGCGTCTATACACCCGGCACCTCGGAGCTGACCGCCTACCGCTACCGAGGCTCCTCTGGCCCGGACGGCCGTGGAACCTCCTACTTCTCACCCATACGCACCCTCGCCATCACACCGGGCATTGTGATTGAGTATGATGTCTATCTCACCATCGGCACCCTCAAGGAAATCCGCGAGCGATTCCACGAGATCAGCAATGGGGGGGGCAAGGATGAAGGATGAATAAAGTTGAAAAATATTGAAGAAAGACAACTAATTCATACTTCAAAAACTCATTCATCCTTCATGCTTCATCCCTCATCCTTATCACATCCTTCATCATTCAAGGAGGTTCAGCTTCTCCTTCACCTTCTCCAGTGCTTCGCCTTCCAGGCCCTCTTCCTTCAGGGACTCCAGAAATTTCGACGCATTGGGATGGATGGCTTTGTAGCCACATCCTTCCAGGAAGGTCGGGTTGGGTTGCCAAAGTTGGTTGCGGGGGTAATCGCGGCACATGCCGGGGCGGGTGTCGTAGCTGTCGCAACGACGGGTTTCCCAGTCGAAGTGGTGGCACTTGAAGATAAACACCCGGTGGCGAATGTCGCGGTCGATTAATTCGAAGCCATTCACATGACGATGCCAGGCCAAAAAGGCATTTCTCAGTGTCGGCAAATACCAGACAAGACGTCCGACCTGAATGCCGGGGGATTCGCAGCACTTGCCGCAGCCACGGCAGGCCCCACCAAGGCGGAAGGGTTTGTCACCGCGGAATCTTGCCACCGCCCGCGAGGCGCGGAGGTTTACCTGGAAGAAGAGAAGGGCGATACGTTTGAGGGCCCGGCGAATGAATCCATCCCGCATGGACGGTTCAGCCCTCCAGCTTTCGGCGAAGCTTTTCCACCTGTTCCCGGAGGGAGTTTCCCTCCTCGTCATCGCCATTCTGAGGAGCTGGCAGGTCCGGCGCGCTGCCCTCAGCACCGAAAACCAACCCACCCATCTTCCGACCCGTCACCGGGCACAGGTCGCCGGGATCAAGCTGGCAGGAGGGCACCACGGGGAGCTCAAGAAGGAGCAGCTCCCGGAGGGGTTCCATCGGATAAATCATCTCGCCATCGAAATAGAAGGAGTTTTCCTCCTCCAGGGAGTAGTCCGACTCCCTGTCGATGAGGCGCTCGTCATTGATGAAGGCGAGGGTGACGCGGGCGGCCAGGGGGAGGCGAATGGACTCCAGGCAGCGGGCGCAGGGAGCGGTGGCCACCGTGCGGACCTCCCCCTGCATGACGACCGTGTCACCGGCCGCTGTGAGCTTGAGGGTGCCGGTAATCGGGTCGAGAAAGCGGTATTCAGGGTCCTCAAGAAGATCAAACTCGGTGGGATCCCGGGTAATTTCGTAGGTTATCGGCCCATCCTTGAGGCGGTCCGTCTCGAACTGGAACCTGGGCTTGTTTTTCTGCATGATTGCCGCCTCCCGGAAAATATCTGGGTGCAGTGGGCCGTGGCGACTGCACGTCCGCATCATCAGGAAGGGAGTGGATGCCGGTCAAGGTGGGATTGACGGGATGGGGCGGTGCTCGGAAACAATCCGAATATTGCAATATTTCAAGTATAAATGGAGCGCTTGGCTCATTCGGTTATTATTGGAAATAACAGAGATAATACTTATCTGTAAAAGTCGAAAACATTCGGTTTCGATTTTGGGGATCAGCGTTTTATGTTTCCGGGGCTTTTTTTTCCTGCATTGATGCAAATTATGATGGCTCCCCTTCGCCGTGACGAGGAGAGTCCTGACCCGTTGCCGGGCGAAATTACCGGCGAAGGGCACAATAGCGCTTGCAGTTTGTGAAAGAATTCACAAGCCTTGGGCCACCAACGCCACCAATGGTGTGGCCTGCTGTTTTGTCCTGAAATCAGCCAGTTGGGTTTCATCCCATCCATAAATTTGGATGGAACGGGAATACGGGTTGACCATATCAGCCGCCATTGCCCTTTCTAGGGGCACCAGCAGCACTGAATGAGTTCATCCCGGATTACTCCCGCGCCCAACAAGAGGCTCTATCCTAGAGGTCAGCAACGAATGTTACAGTACTGGAGAGTCTTCGTCCTGGTCATTGCACTCATGGCTGTGGGCTTTTATCAACTCTACGGTGTGTTTTCCAACGCAGGATACGCCCCCGCCCAACCGATTCCATTCAGCCACGTCCTGCACTCGGGCGTGATGAATATGGAATGTCTCTACTGTCACGGTAGCGCCGAAAAGGGTGCCCACGCGGGTATCCCGTCGATGGACGTCTGCATGGGGTGCCACTCCATTGTACGCACCGACAGCCCCGACATCCAGCGCCTGACCGAGTACTATAATAATGGCGAGGCGGTCCCCTGGGTTCGCATCCACGCCCTCCCCGATCACTCCTACTTCAGTCACCAGTGGCACGTCGCCGCGGGTATTGCCTGCCAGACCTGTCACGGACCGGTTCAGGAGATGGCAACGGTTCGCCAGTGGAGCAAGCTCGAGATGGGCGAATGCATGGCCTGCCACCGTCAGGATACCTACGTGGCAAACATTGACCGCGTGCCCTCGTTCAATGAGCGCCCCGTCACCGATGAGGAAATCGCCGAGGTGACCTCCGGTGCCTACGAGATTTCCGACGTTGATGCGGACTTTGCCAGCCTGTCGCAGCACATCAATGGAAACGGTAGGCAGTACAGCGAGGCGGAAGCCCAGGTGATCGTTCGTCGCCTTGAAGAGTACCGCAGCGACATTTACCTTCACGGTCGCCACGTACAGCTTCGCGGTAAAAACGCCTCCATTGAATGCAGCATTTGCCATTACTAAGAGAAGCTTTTTGACCCCGCCCGGGGGGATTTGAAGCGCCGGGCACCAACACTCAGGACCAACCCTTTCACGGACACACGATGAGCCAGCACCACGACATCGATCATGACGCCCCAAACAGCGACGGCGTCGCCAATGTTCCCGGTCCGCCGGAGTATTGGACCACACTTTCCGAGTTTGAGATGGACGAGGAATACCTCTCCCGAGTGGGTGAGGAATTCTATCCGTCTGCCAAGCCGGAGAATGCCTTCGAGGAGAACAGCGAAAACGCCCTGGTGACCCCGATGCACCGGCGTACGTTCCTCAAGCTGAGCGGGTTTGCCACGGTGTTGGCTTCCCTGGCGGCCTGCGAACGCCCTGTTCAGAAGATCATTCCCTACGTCAACAAGCCGGAGGAAATCACCCCCGGCATTCCGAATTATTATGCCTCGACCTGCACCGAGTGCCCCGCTGCCTGCGGGCTTCTCGTCAAGACCCGCGAGGGGCGCCCCATCAAGCTTGAGGGCAACCCCGAGCACCCGATGAACAAGGGGGCGATCTGTACACGGGGCCAGGCGAGCATTCTCCGTCTATACGATCCGGACCGCCAGAAGTGGGCGGCCCGTGTTGAACGCAAGGGTGCCGATGGTGTGGGCCAAAACAACCGTGTTGCCATGGAAGTGGTGGACGAGGTTGTTGCCCGGGCGATTCAGGGAGCCTCCGGCAAGGTCGTGCTTCTTGGCCCAACGGTCAGTGGCCCGGCGAACAAGCGTCTGGTGGGGGAGTTCCTCTCCAGCGGCGACAACTATGAGCATGTTGTCTATGATGCCCTGCAGGGCGGCGAGGTCCGCGAGGCCCATCGCATTGCCTTCGGCGAGGCCGTCACGCCCCGCTATCGCTGGGAGAAGGCCCGCGCCATTGTCAGCCTTGGCGGCGATCCCCTTGCCCAGTCCCATTCCAAGGTCGAGGCCCAGGCCGGTATTGCTGCTGGACGCAAGCCCACCGAGGATGGCATGTCCCGCCTTATTGTCTTCGAGCCCACCCCGACGATGACGGGTATGCTTGCTGACTACCGCCACCCCGTTCGCCCCAACGATCTCCTCCGCATTGGCCTCGCCATTGCCCATGAGTTGATCCTCACCCGGGGCGAGACAGATTACGCCAATAATTCGCAGGTTCGTTCCCTTCTCGAAGGTCACAGCCCCTCGGCGGTTGCCTCCGCCGTTGGTGGTGGAGTCAGCGCCGGTGACATCACCCGCGCCGCCCAGGCCCTTCTTGATAACGCGGGGCAGTCGATTCTATACGTCAACTCCGGCGCGTCACACACGGACAAGGCCCTTGAGCTGGAACTGCTCGCCGCCTTCCTGAACCATGCCCTTGGAAATTACAGCAACACCATCGACGTCACCAAGTCCCCCTCCCAGCAGGCCGATGGGACGACCGCCAACATCCTTCAGCTCATCGAGGACATGAAGGCCGGTCGCGTGGACGTATTGCTCGTCAATGGTGTCAACCCTGTCTATACACTTCCCGCCGCAGCCGGGTTTGCCGAGGCACTTGCCAACGTGGACATGGTTGTTTCCATGAGCCTTGCGCTCGACGAGACAAGCGCGCTGGCGGATTACTTCCTCCCCGGGGTCCACGGTCTCGAAAGCTGGGGGGATGCCGAACCGCAGAAGGGTCTATACAGCCTTCAGCAGCCGACGATCCGCACCCTTTACGGGGAGGCGGCCGCCGACAAGTCCTTCCAGACACGTTCCTGGCAGGAGTCGCTCATGGCGCTCCTCACTTCTGCCGGATCCGAGGCCTTCATTCATCACCCCACCTCCCTTGAGTTGGAGGAGCTTGCTGCAGAGCAGGGTGTTGAGTCGGTTGAGGAGCTTGATGACGAGGCCCGCGAGCCGCGCCAGCTCACGTGGTATGATTTCCTGCGGGAAACATGGGAGTCGGAAGTATACGCCGCCGGCGACTTTGCCGCTGATTTCAACAAATTCTGGATCGGTGTTGTTCGTGACGGTTACCTCGATACGGTGGGCATCATGGCCCGCGGGGAAAACCAGTCCGAGCCGACCATTTCCCTTTCCGCCATTACCGGAAACATGACCGCTCCCTCCTCGACAACGGGGCGGGTGCTGGTTACCCAACCCACCATCGCCCACGGCGACGGTATTTCGATGGGCAACCCGCAACTTCTGGAATTGCCCGATCCGGTGAGCAAGGTCTGCTGGGACAACTACGCAGCCTTCTCCCCCCGCGCCGCCGATGAGCTTGGCATTCGCGAGGGAGACCATGTGCGTATATCCGCCTCCGGCGAATCGATCACGCTCCCGGCCTGGATTCAGCCCGGTCAGCACCCCGACGTGGTGGCCATCAATCTTGGCTGGGGTCGTAATACCTTCGGAGCGCTTGGGGACCGTGTGGGCTTCAATGCCTACAAGTTCCACACCGTTGCCAACAATGCGGTCCAGTCCTCCGGTCAATCGGTTCAGATAGACAAGCAGCGTGGCCGCACCCGCATGGCAAACACCCAGGGTCACAATTACCTCTACTCACCGTCGTACGGTGGTATTGCCGTTAACCGTCGCGTTGACAGCGACGAGGAACTGGCCGCCCGCGGTGATATCAACCACCGTGGCGAGCCTGTCTATGCACGCCCCATCGTTGGCGAGACGACCTTCAACGAGTGGAAGGAAAACCCCTACCACGGTTATCCCAACAGTCTTGATCCCAGCGAGAACGCTCCGCCCTCCATCTGGGAGGGAACCCACAAGTACGTGGGCCATCACTGGGGGATGTCAGTGGACCTCAACGCCTGCAACGGTTGCGGGGCCTGCATCGTGGCTTGTTCGATCGAGAACAACGTCCCGGTTGTTGGTAAGGAGGAAATCCTGGTTGGCCGCGAGATGCACTGGATTCGCATCGACCGTTATCACCGCGGCGACAAGGAAAACCCCGACTTCGTTCACATGCCGCTGATGTGCCAGCACTGCGACACCGCACCCTGCGAGACGGTGTGCCCGGTCATTGCGACCATGCACAACGACGAGGGTCTCAATGTCATGACATACAACCGGTGCGTTGGTACGCGTTACTGCGCGAACAACTGCCCGTACAAGGTCCGCCGCTTCAATTTCTGGGATTACTACCGCTGGCGCTCCGGCCCCTACGGTGATGGTCCCGAGGGCGAGCGCACGCCGCGCCGTGCCGTTGCCCCCCTTGAGATGGTTCTCAATCCCGACATTACCACCCGCACCCGCGGTGTGATGGAAAAGTGCAGCTTCTGCATTGGCCGCATTCGTTCCGCGAAGGACAAGGCCCGTGATGCCGGTCAGGCGCTCAAGGACGGCGATCTGTTGACTGCCTGCCAGCAGACGTGCCCGGCCAAGGCCATCACCTTCGGCGACCGCAACAATGTGGAAGCCAAGGTTGCCGACGACTGGAAGGATCCCCGTGGATACGGGCTTCTTGCCGACATGAACACCGACCCGTCGGTGCGCTATCTCGGTCTTGTTCGCAATCGCGATGAGGCCTCCCCGTACCGGACGAAATACCAGTCGCTCCGGTTGAAGAAGGAAAAGAAGAAGGCCGGGGAAAGCGGCGAGTAATACCGCCTGCCCTGAATTCCGCGCGGCGGCAATGACCGCCACGCCGACTTAATCGACCGAGGACACTCGACCCGAATGAGCATCGCGCTGGAACCAGAAGAGAACAAGCTTCTCAGCTCCAAGATAAAGATGGAGCGTGTCACCGAGGAGGTGCTTGCGCCGATGGGGCGGTTTCCGTCCCTTCCCTGGCACATCGCCTTCGGTTTGGCGCAGGCGACCGCCCTGCTCCTCGTCCTGCCCGTTATCTACCAGCTCTTCTTTGGCCTGGGTATATACGGCATCAACAATCCCGTCGGCTGGGGGTTGTTCATTGTCAACTTCGTGTTCTGGGTCGGTATCGGCCACGCTGGAACGCTGATCTCCGCCATACTCTGTCTTTTCCGACAGAACTGGCGTACGTCGATCAACCGTTCCGCCGAGGCGATGACGATCTTCGCCGTCATGACGGCGGGTATCTTCCCGCTCATTCACGTGGGTCGTACCTGGGTTGCCTACTGGCTCGTCCCTTATCCCGCCGAGCGTGCCCTTTGGGTCAACTTCCGCTCGCCGCTCCTTTGGGACGTCTTCGCCGTCACCACGTATTTCACGATTTCCCTTCTCTTCTGGTACCAGGGCCTGATCCCTGACTGGGCCACCGCCCGCGACCGTGCCAAGAACCGTTTCTTCCGTTCCATTTACAGTGTCCTGAGTTTTGGATGGACCGGCTCGGCCCGCGACTGGAACCACTACGAGCGCGCCTACCGCCAATTTGCCTTCCTTGCCACGCCGCTGGTGCTTTCGGTGCACTCCATCGTTTCCTTCGACTTCGCGGTCTCCCTGATACCGGGCTGGCATACGACGATCTTCCCGCCCTACTTCGTTGTGGGGGCCATTTTCTCCGGCTTCGCCATGGTTGTGACGCTCCTTGTGATCATGAGGAAGCTATACAATCTTGAGCATTACATTACGATGAAACACCTGGAGTTGATGAACAAGGTCATCCTGGCCACCTCGCTCATCATCGGTTACGCGTATGCGTCGGAGTTCTTCATCGCATGGTACTCGGGCCATGAGTACGAGCAGTTCCAGTTCCTGAGTCGCCCCTTCGGCCATTACGCGATTCCGTTCTGGACGATGGTGATTTGCAACCTGGTCGTGCCGCAGATTTTCTGGTCGAAGAAGATGCGCACCTGCATCCCGGTCATGTTCGTCGTCTCGTTGCTGGTGAACGTGGGGATGTGGTTCGAGCGCTTCAACATCTTCATCATCTCCCTGCACAATGACTTCCTCCCCTCCAGCTGGGGTCTATACATCCCGACGATCTGGGACATTTCCTACACGATCGGTTCGTTCGGGTTTTTCTTCACCCTGTTCCTCGTCTTTACGCGGGTGTTCCCAACCCTTGCGATTGCTGAATTGAAGTCCACACTTCCTGCTCCCTCCACCGGGCCGAAGATCCCCGAGGCCGCCCATCATGCTCATCACGATGATGACGACGGTTCGGCCAGGCATCATCCCGACTCAAACCCGAAGGAGGCTCATTGATCCATGGCTCCGATTCAAGTTCCCGCCGCAATGGCTTTCTACGATGATGCTGACGACCTGATGTACGTGACCGAAAAGGCGCGTGTCGAGAAGGGCTACAAGGACCTGGATGCCTACACCCCCTACCCGGTTCACGGGCTGGAGGATGCCCTGGGGCTGAAAATGTCCTGGGTAAGCACGGTGGCCCGCATGGGCTTGGTTGCAGGTTGGGGCCTGGGCTTCCTGTTCCAGTCCTGGACCTCGGCCATTGACTGGCCGGTCAACATCGGCGGGAAGCCCTTCGTTTCCTGGCCGGCGTGGATTCCAATCACCTTTGAAACGGGGGTGCTTCTGGCGGGCTTTTGCAACCTGCTGGCGCTCTTCGTTGCCTGCGGCCTGTATCCCCGCCCCAAGACGGTCATCGTCAGCAAGCGTGTCACCAACGACCGCTTCACGCTGGTGGTTCCCATTCGTGAGAACCAGACCGAGGCGGAGGTGGTTGCCTTCCTGCGCGAGCACAAGGCCCTGAAGATCAAGATCATCGATGGCATCGACAAAGAACGCCAGCGCGTCATCTTCCGCGCTCCCATGGAAGAGGAGCCGGTAACAGCATGAGGAAGTTTTCCGTGTCCCGAACAACTCTTCTGGCAATTGCCTGCGCGGCTGTTTTCGCATCCGGGTGCAAGCCCAACCCCGAGCGCCGCGAACTGGAATTCATGCCGGACATGTATCGCAACCCGGCCCTGAAGGCCCAGCAGCAGTATGATTTCCTCACCGGTGGCAGCGCCATGCTGACACCTCCCGAGGGAACCATCCCCCGCGGCTTCAGCCCCTACCCCTTCTCAATCACGGAGGGCGCCAAGGCGGGTGAAGCCCTGCGAAACCCCCTTCCCATGAATCGGGAAACGCTGGCAATTGGCCGCAAGTATTACAACATCCACTGCGCCCTTTGCCACGGCGTCGTCGGGTCGGGTGACGGGTCGGTGACCCTCGTCCATCGCGAGGCGGGCATGCCGATTCCCCCCGAGATTTACAGCGACAAGATCCGCAACGAGTGGAAGGATGGCGAGCTTTACCACACCATCAGCATGGGGCAGGGCCAGATGCCCGGTTATGCCTCGCGCATCGACCCGATGCACCGCTGGGCGATCGTCCATTATGTCCGTGCCCTCGGCGAGGCTGCCAACCCCACCGAACGGGATCTCGAACTGATGGAGCGCCGGGGCCTCGACCCCCGTGTGGAGGACGATCCCTATCGTTCCGGTGCTGATGCCCAACTCTTTTTGGAACGCAGAAATTGACGGAGAGAACCGCCTGAGAGACTAAGATGCACGAACCCCGCGTTTCCCACATTGATGATCCAGGGCCCCTCAAGGCCCCAGCCGCCCTCCAGATCGGGTGCCTCGTGCTGGCCGTTATTGGCCTGCTCGTTTTCCTCGTGTCTGCCTTTACCGGCACCGAGGAATCCCGCCAGTCTGCCTGGGCGGGATACTACGTTTCAGTCCTCTATTTCTTCTTCCTTGCCATGGGAGCGGCCGTTTTCCTCTCCTTCCAGTACGTGACAAGCGCGAAGTGGTATGTCGTCCTGAAGCGACTTCCCGAGGCCATTGCCTCCTTTTCCTGGAAGGGTGGCGGCTTTCTTGTCCTCCTCTCGATCCTGGGAATCAGTTACCTCTACACCCAATGGTCCACGGTCAATCCCGCCAGCTATTATCCCTACGAGAACACGGCGAAGGCAGTCTGGCTTTCCCCGGGCATCCACGTGATCAAGGTCATCATCTACATCGTTGCCCTGATGGTGGCGACCTTCTTCCTGATTCGCGCCTCCCAGGACACCAACGGTGATTCCGCAACCCTGCGTCTGAAGCGCATGAAGGCGGCGATTCCGTTCCTCGCTGTTTTTGCCTTCGCCTTCTCCCTCTTCGCCTGGGACGCCATCATGTCGGTGGAGCCGAAGTGGTTCTCCACGATGTTCGGTGTGTACTGCTTTTCCGGGGCGCTGCTCAGTGCGCTGGCGCTGATGATGTTGATTTCCTTCTGGCTTCAGGCACGCACCGGTGGCCATGTCCGCAAGCGCCACATGTATGACCTTGGAACCTACGTGATGGCCTTCGCGACCTTCATGATGTACATCGGATTTTCCCAGTTCATGCTTATCTGGTACGCGAATATTCCGGACGAAACATTCTGGTACATGAAGCGCTATGAAGGGGGTTGGGGACTATGGTTGGTACTCCTGCCGGTCCTTAAGTGGGTCATTCCCTTCTTCCTCCTGATGCCCCCGCCCATGCGCACCAACCTCGTGGCCCAGGTGATTGTCTGCATCAGCATCCTCTTTGGTCAGCTCGTGGACATTTATCTACTGATCATGCCGGCCTATTATCCTGAATTCGTGGTACCCAGCCTTGTCCACATCCTCACCTTCCTTGGTGTAATGGGGCTCTTTGGCTGGAGCACCCTGAGCAGCCTTGCCGCCAGGCCGCTTCTCCCGGTCGGGGATCCCGACCTGCTTTCAAGTGTCAATGGGGACTATTTGCATGCATAATCCGAACGCAAAGAAGGAATTCAGCAGCCTCCTGATCTTCGTGCCGATCATGCTACTCGGCGTGTATCTGGTCTACCTTGCCGTGGCGATCCCCTTCCAGATCGGTCGTGAGGTGGGCCTCTCCCAGGCACCCTTCCGTGAACCCGCAACCGAGGACGCCGGTGACGAGGTCTTCGATCACAGGCGGCTGATTCAACCCAACGATGAATTGATCGCCACCGGAGCGCGGATCTACAACCAGCAGTGCGCCAGCTGTCACGGTGCCGCCGGTGATGGCGATGGCCCGGCCGGTCGGAATCTGGCTGTCAAGCCACGCTCCTTCCTCGAGCTTTCCGGGTGGCAAATCGGACCGACGACTCTCCAGATGTATGAGACCCTTGAGGTCGGTGTCGGCGGCAACATGCCCGCCTTCAACCAGCTCAATCCGCGGCAGAAGTACGCCGTTATTCACTACATCCATGACGAGTTCATGGCGGGTCTTGATGTCCCCGAGGACTCCGCCGAGGCGATTGCCTCCCTCCCTGAACCCGGCGGTGCGGAGACGATCACCATCGATTCCTACATGAACCCGCGGATTCCGGTGACGATGGCCATTGAAAACCTCGCCCGCAGGGCAGGTGAGCCGGCGACCATTGAGCGAACTGCAAGAGAATCAACGGTTTACGGTCTTGGGCGGACGATCTACCTCGCCAACTGCGCCAGTTGTCACGGCGATCAGGGCCAGGGCATCACTCCCTCGCGCCTGAACCGCTCCTCCTTCAGTCAATTACGTCAAATGTCGCAGGGGCCGGCCCTATTGAAGGTTGACGCGCCTTGGGTATCCGATTATTCCAATTTCCGGATGATTGTCACGGAAGGAATTCCCGATGGTATCAAGCCCGGTCATCCGACCCTCACCAATGACGAACTTTCTGCTCTTTATGAGTACACCCTCTCCCTTCGCTAAAACCAGCCAGGAAAGGAACTACGGCGGACCATGTCTGCATCCACACACAACGGCTTCACCAAAAAAGACATTCGCAATCTCGTCCTGATCTGGATTCTGGGAACGGGCTTTGCCGTCCTGACGGCATTTGCCAGCCTGGCGCTCTATAATCCCGAGCTTCTCAACCCCACCCGGGACATGGCGACCACCCACTGGCTTTCTGCCCCGGTGACTCCCATTGCCGAGGCAGTGCGGGTCAACTGGGCCTTCACCATTGCCATTATCTTCCCCTTCCTTTTCTGCCCGATCATGACCCTGGTCTACTGCATGGTCAAGTTCACCGAGAAGAAGAACAAGCAACCGAGCCACATCCATGAGAATGTGCCTCTGGAAATTTTCTGGACGATCATCCCCGCGGTGGTTCTCGTTGTCATGGCGGTGCCGTCGTACGCGATCCTCAAGCAACTGGAAAATCCTCCCGCCAAGCCCGACGTGGTCGTCGAGGTGGTCGGTGCCCAGTATTACTGGCAGTACTACTTCCCGAAATATGACGTGGGCATGACCGACGATGGAACGGGTGACAGCCCGGTGTACTTCCCCAAGAACAAGATCGTCCAGCTCAATGGGACCTCCAACCAGGTGAACCATGCCTGGTGGGTGCCGGCCTTCGGGATCAAGTTCGACGTCATTCCCGGGCGCATCAACTCCGGGTGGGTGAAGTCCCGCCACACGGGATACTTCAAGGGGCAATGCGCCGAGCTTTGCGGCGCTCTCCATGCCTTCATGTGGATTCATGTCAAGGTTGTCGAGGAAGCTGAATTCTATCAGTGGGTCATCGACAACGAGGGAACGATCCCCTTTGACGAGATCGAGAAGGTCCGCGCCCTCCTTGGTGACGAGGCGGTGGCGCCCTTCGAAATAGACGAAACAGAAGAGGTGGAGGCCTGATCGGCTTCACCAATGTGATATCGACCGGAACCTCGTTCAGGTGGTTCCCCCCCCCTGAAGGGGATGAAGAAGCGTCCATTAGCACGGTCCGCCCCGACACGCGCAAGCCCGAACTTTTCGTC
>JAFIGB010000329.1 GCA_020831705.1 Candidatus Sumerlaeia bacterium
GCAACAGCAGCCGCCGCAGGACCCCTTCGGCGCGCCAGCCCCCGAACAACAGCAACCTCCCCAGCAGGAGCAGCAGGACCCCTTCGGAGATCCCTTCGGTGCCCCCGCTCCCCAGCCGGACCAGCAACAGCCCCAACAACCTGCCGACCCATTTGGAGCGCCCCCCCAGGATGGCCCGCCGGGTGATCCCTTCGGGGACCCGTTTGGTGATCCCTTCTCAGGGCCATCCCCGCTCTTTGGGGCGCCTGACGACTTCGGTGCCTTCACATCCCCCGGAGGCGTCACTGCCACCGGTGTGACGGAGATCTACGAATTCCGCTACAAGCAACGGCGCCGCGCCAACGGCCAGCGCTTTGCAACCCGTCAGATCATGACGCGGGCGGAAGCCGAAGCCTTCGATAATCGCGTGATCCAGTTCTACACCAACCTTGCCACAAGCGGCGAGTTGCCCAGCTTTCAGGCGGAAACCAACGACCCCGAGAACTGGGCGCAGTGGATGCTCTACGCCCAGCAGGTCAAGCTTTGGCGCGACTATGTTCTTCAGACATCCCTGGTCGGCACGGAATTGACCCGCGAGGACCTGGATATCCAATGGCCGGGCCAACCCCGTGAACAGCAGGAAGGCCAACAACAGGGGGCCGGTGGTCGGAACATCTACAATGAGGACCGTTCCCTCGACAATCAGGTCACCGACTTCTTCGCACTTCCCGCAGGTGGTGGGGGCCAACAGGGCCAGCAGTCCCAGCTCGAACCCTCCGCAATGAACCAGCAGATGGAACAGCTCTATAATCGGGTTGTTTCTGAAACCCGGGCATTCGAGGCCACCGAGGAGGATTTCCTCCATTCCTTCCGCAACGACCTCCGTTCACGCAGGAACAAGCGCGAGGCATACGCCGAGTGGCGGGAATCCCAGCAGGAAATCATCCGTGAATTCGTTTCGGACTGGCAACGGCGCTACGAAGGCCAGGTCACGACCATCGCCGGTGTCCGCTACGAGCTCTATCGTCCCGAGGACGTCCCCTCCGTCGGCACCCGCGGTGCAACCATCGTGGTCACCGATTACGACCTGACGCCCTACGACATTCTCGACGAGGACGGAAACCTGCGCGATTCGCAGTCTCCCTGACCTTTCCACCAAACCGAAACCACTCATAGCGTTTGTCTTGACTCCGGGGCCCTTGGCCCCGGAATTACCATATGCAGCGAATCCCAAAGGGGTGTCATACATCGTGCCCGCATACGAAGATGATGAAGAAGATTACTGGGACCGTGATCCCATGGAAGATGGCGATGACGAGGATGAAGTGGAGGAAGGCGGCGGCCCCGAGGAGCTGGAGGAGCTTATCCAGCAGGCCGATGAACTCGCCGAGCTGGGGGAACCCCGCAAGGCCCTGCGGCTCTGGCGCCGCCAGATAGAAAGATTCATCGACGACCCCAACGCCCAGTACGCCTACGCCCAGGCTGCGTTCCGCCTCCTGGAGGAGGAGATCGTCACCGAAAAGTGGTGGGTCTCCGACGTGGAGCTGGTCTCCCTCTTCGAGGAAAGCCTCTCCGCCCTGGAGGAAGCCGTCACCATCGATGAAACCCACTTCAACTCCTGGAACCTGATGGGGGCGCTCTACGCCCTGCGCCACAATTTCGAGTCGGCCATTCCCTGCTGGGAGAAGTCCCTCGAAATCAACCCCGACCAGATTGACGTGAAAAACGATCTGGAGGAAGCCCGGGAACGGGGCTGATTCCCATGCCACCGGACGAAAAGACCCCCGACCGCGATCCCGCCGATCGCGAGGTGTGTCTTTGTTTCCACGTCCCCCTCGGCAAACTGGCCAAATTCACCCGCCTGGAAAAACCCCGTGTCTGCTCCCAGCTTTCCGAATGTTTCGGAGCAGGGACGGGGTGTGGCTGGTGTATTCCCTTTCTGGAAAAAATCTTCGAACAAGTCCGCGAGGATCCCGAAACACTCCCCACCTTCGACATCAGCGAGGAGGAGTACCGCGTCCGGCGTCGTGAATATCACAAGCGCATCAATGCGGAAAAAATGCGGGACCACCGGGAGGGGGAGGAACCAAAGTAGACGGGATAATTGCCCCCCCCCAACCACTGTTGAGACTGGATAGAAAACTAGACACAGCGAGCCGCCCCATGCCCACCCCACCCCTCAAGCATCTCAACCGCGAAAGCCTCCCCCTCTTTCGGGAACGCTTCACCTCCATTGCCGCCGATGCCCGCCCCCAATTTGGCACCCTGTCACCGGCCGCAATGTTCGCCCACCTGCGCGTCTTCCTGGAAATCTCCCTTGGAGAACGTACCGACGACAAGGACATCAGCACCATCATCACACGCTCGCCCCTCTTCTTTTTCCTCGTGATGGACATCATGCCCTGGCCCAAGGGAAAAATAAAGGCACCCGACGAACTCACTCCCCCACCCTCCGGCGATGTCGAAACCGAACGCCAGGCCATGCTCGACGCCATGGAACGCTTCGTCGCGGCTCTTGAGTCCGACCCGAACAAAAAAGCAACCAGCCCCCTGGCCGGCCCCCGCCCCCG
>JAFIGB010000334.1 GCA_020831705.1 Candidatus Sumerlaeia bacterium
ATCTCACCGGAAATGCAGCCACCCAAGCTCCTTTGGCTGAAGGAGAACAATCCCGATACGTTCAGGGCTGCTGCACACTTTTTTGATCTCCCGGATTATCTCGTTCACCGGGCAACAGGTTCGTCTATACGATCGCTTTGCACAACCGCCTGCAAGTGGACCTTTCTCGGGCACCGTGTCAAGGCGGGGGAGCCATCCATTTCTGGCTGGGAGGGTGGTTTCTGGCGGGATATTGGTCTGGAGGAGTTCCCCGGTGAAAGCTACACCAGGATTGGCGTGGATATACAGGCGCCAGGAAGCCTTGCGGGGACGCTTTCCTCGGTAGCCGCGGGGGAACTTGGGCTTCCAGCAGGAATTCCGGTTGGTGTCTCGATTATAGATGCCCATGCAGGGGGGCTTGGTCTCATTGGTGCAGGTCCCGGCGGAAAGGAAATCACGGAGCGGGAACTGGGCCGCAGGATTGCCCTGATCGGCGGCACATCCTCCTGCCACATGGCAGTGAGCACCGAACCACGATACATTGATGGAGTCTGGGGGCCCTACTTCTCCGCGATGGTTCCGGGTCTTTGGTTGACCGAAGGGGGGCAATCCGCAACAGGAGCACTCCTCGATCACGTCATCGAAAGCCATCCTGCGAAAATCGAAATCACAGAAATGGCAGCGGAGAGGAATTGTCCTGTCTATCAGGTATTGGAGGAAATCATCAATGATCTTGCGCGGGAGGAGGGGCTTGCGTCTCCTGCAGAACTGACCAGGCACCTCCATGTGCTTCCCTACTTTCACGGAAACCGATCCCCCCGTGCCGACCCCACCCTTCGCGGGGTCATCAGTGGACTCACCATGGACCGCACGGTGGGGAGCCTGGCCCGGTGTTACCTCGCCACGTTGCAGTCAATCGCCTACGGAACCCGGCACATTCTCGATGAATTGTCTGCAAAGGGTTATGAAATAGACACGATCATGGCGTGTGGTGGCGGCACCAAGAGCGATCTCTATCTTCAAACCCATGCGGATGCCTGCGGACGCCCAATCATCCTCGGGAAGGAACCGGAAGCGGTTCTGCTCGGTTCGGCGATGCTTGGGGCCACGGCATCGGGCAATCACGATTCCATTGGTGATGCCATGAAGGCGATGAGCCGGTCCGGAAGGATCATCACTCCGGGCAGTCAGGCCTGTCTGGAGTACCACCGGCAAAAGTACACGGTTTTTCAGCGAATGTATGAACATTACATGGAAATCAGAACCTTGATGAAGTGAACCCATTGACGGCGAAAGGAGTCGTTGCGATGAGCAGAAGAACAAAGGTCGGTATCCTCACATTTGGAGATGGACGGGATTTTCTCCAGAAGCCACTTGAGAAAATCACGGAAAACTTTGAGGCAACTCTTCAGAAGACCCTTGAAGGGGAGGGCTTCGAAGTCGTCACCGGCGATGAGGTCATCTGGCGCAACGACCTGGCCGAGAAGAACGGACGAAAGATGACCGCCGAAGGTGTGGATTGTGTCATCTTCCATTATGCCGTTTGGGCGTGGCCGCAATTCGCCCGTGTTGCCGCCCAGTTTTGTCCCCAGCCGATTGTCATGTATGCAAACGTCAACCCCGCATACCCGGGGCTGGTTGGAATGCTTGCCAATGCAGGCTCCCTTGACCAGGTTGGAATCAAGTACACCAAGACTTTTGGTGATCTTGACGATGGCAAAACGGTGGGGACCCTCAGGGAACGCATCCTTGGAATTGCTGCCCTGAACAGGCTGAAGGGGCAGACTTATGCGCTCATCGGGGGGCGCTCCCTCGGTATAGACACCGCGGTCTCCGACCCCGCCCTTTGGATGAAGTTATTTGGGGTCGATGTCGATCATGTGGACCAGTATGAACTCGTCCGTCGCGCCGAAATTGAGAGGGAAACGGGCGGGCGCATCGATGAGGCCATAAGTTATCTGGAAAAACATGTGCGTAAAATTCACTGGACCGCACCAGATGCCGAGATGCGCCTGACAAGGGAGCTTCTATCAAAGCAGCTCGGTATGTATTACGCCACGACGGACCTGTGTGCCGAATTCGGATATGACTTTTGCGGCATCAAGGGGCAGCGTGAATTGACGGAGCATTATGCCACCGCCGACATCGCCGAAGCGTTCCTGAATGATCCCTACGGCCCGGATGGAAAACCGCATGAACCGATTGTCTGCTCCACGGAGGCAGACATGGATGCCGCCCTGACCATGCAGATTTTCAAGCACACCACCGGTGACCCCGTTCTCTTCGCCGATATACGGCATTATCATGCCGATCTTGGTGTCTGGGACCTGTGCAACTCCGGCCAACATGCCACGTGGTTTGCGGCACGCTCCAGCTCGCCGGAGGAGAATCTGGCGAAAACGGAATTCCGCCCCGAAGGGTTTTATTTCCCGGCAGGTGGTGCCTCGGTGTTTCATACCGCAGCCCCGGGGGAAGTCACGTTGGCCCGCCTCACCCGATCGGGCGATACCAACAACTATAAGATGGTGGTCTGTCATGGTGAATTCAGGGATTTTGGGGAGGAGAAGAACGATGAGTTGGCAAGACTCGTTCAGGACAACTGGCCCCATGCCTATGCAGGTTTGACCTGTTCACCGGAGGATTTCATCGCCGCATTCAACTGCAATCACATCCATGGAACGTATGGTGATTGGCGCGGGGAACTGAAAACATTCTGCTGGGCTGCTGGCATCGAATGTCAGGTTATATAGACAAGTGACGTACCCGGCTTGAGCTGAACAGGGGCATTGGTGTATAAATGCCCCGCCGGGGTTTATTGGGCGTGGCTCAGGGCCTGGTCACCCGTTGTGGTTCGTTCAAGGAGTCCATCGCGCATCCAGTGAACGCGTTCGGAGGACTTGAGCATCTTCGGATCATGGGTGGAACAAATCACCGTCACCCCTTCCTCCCTGTTCAGTTGCTTCAGGAGATCCACAATTTCCTGCCCCGTCCTGGTATCCAGGTTTCCGGTTGGCTCGTCGGCAAGAATGACCTCGGGTTTGTTGGCAAGGGATCGGGCAATGGCGACACGCTGTTGCTGGCCGCCGGACAATTCCTGGGGGCGATGGGAAAGGCGATGGCCGAGGCCAACACGTTCAAGGATAGATTTTGCCATATTTTCCGCCTCCCGGCGCTCCACTCCGAGGAGTGTCATGGGAAGCATTACGTTTTGAAGCGAGGTCATCACATTGATCAGGTTGAAAGTCTGGAAGATATAGCCAATTTTCCGGCACCTGAAGGCGGCCTGTTTTTCTTCCGGCATATCAAAAATGGAATTCCCCTCGTAGGTAACCTTTCCCTCCGTTGGTATATCAAGTGCCCCAATCTGGTTGAAGAGTGTGGATTTTCCAGAACCTGACGGCCCCATGATGGAGATAAATTCTCCACGATGAATATCCAGGGAAACTCCCTTGAGGGCCCAGACCTCCTCCTCGCCGAGGCGGTAGAGCTTCTTGACACTTTCCACCTCAATGATCTTGCCGTGGGTCATGTATTGCTGCCCCCTGCTTCTTTTTTTGGAATTTCCAGGACAACCAGGTTTCTGATCATCAGGGCCTGGATATAGACGATGGATGCCTCCAGCGCCGCCTCCCGCGTGATGGACCACTCCTTGACGAGAAGGTCGATGATCTCCGCAACGGTACGTTCCCCATCAATTTGATTCCAAAAGAATGTGCCCCGATCGTCAAGATTGTGGAAGCGTTCCTTCCGCCAGCCGATGTTTTTGTGCAGGAATTGCCGTAGCTTCCCCTGCGGCAGGTAGGACTTCCGAAGGTGCACCTCCCCATTCGGTGCCTCGCGGATTTCCACACCGGGCGCCCTGCACGGAATCACCGCGAGCGGATCCTTGATCGTTGGTGCTTCCCTTTCTGGCTTACGCTTTTTCGGCACGCGTGTCTTCCTTCTTTAATGGAACTCGGTGGAGGAAAAATCCAGCTCATCCGGTCTGGCTGTTCTGACGATCCGGCCATCGTCTATCCAAAGGATGCGGTCGGATCGCTGAAGCATCTTGAGATCATGGGTGGCGGAGATGATCGTGACGCCGAACTTCTTCTTCAGGTCATCAAGGAGGGTGATCATTTCCTCACCGGTTTTCTGATCCAGATTCGCTGTTGGTTCGTCGGCCAGTATGATCGCGGGGTTGTTTGCCATTGCCCGGGCGATGGCGACACGTTGCTGCTGCCCTCCGGAAAGTTCCGCCGGCTTGTGGAGGAGCCGATGGCCAAGGCCCACGAGTTGCAACTTTTCAATGGCATTTTCCCGGGCCTGCTCCTCGTCCACACCTGCGTAGGCCATCGGTAACATGACGTTCTCAAGGCAGGTCATGACCTGGATCAGGTTGAATGTCTGGAAGATATACCCAATTTTTCGGCAACGCAACCAGGCCAGTTCCTCCGTGTCAAGTTGCGCAATATCCACCCTGTCTATATAGACACGCCCGGTAGTCGGCTTCTGAAGGGCACCAATCATGTTGAACAGGGTGCTTTTGCCCGATCCGGACGGCCCCATGATTGAGAGATATTCACCCCTTTTGGCTTCCATGGAGGCCCCACGGAGGGCATGGGTTTCCTCGCTGCCCATTCGATAGACCTTGGTCAGTCCCACCGCACGAATGACATGGTCGATGATGTCACCATTTCCCGGCTCGATCATTTGCTGGAATTTTTCCGTCGAGAAGGCGGTCATTTCTTCCTCACTGGTTCAAACATTGGAGCGCAGGGCATCGGATGGCAACATGGATGAGGCAATCCCGGCAGGATACACCGCAGCAACGACGGTCAGTACAACACCGGAGACCGCTGAAAGAAGGATGAAACCCATCAGGACTGGAAGATTTATTGAAAACATGACCTGCGGGAATCCATACAAAAATCCGTGGAAAATAATGGAAAACAGGGCACCAAGCAGGGCACCCCCGATCCCGCCACCGCCCCCAATGATGAGCGACTCAAGCAGGAAGATCCGCCGGACCAACCGCCGTGTGGCACCAAGACACTTCATGGTTCCGATTTCCCGGAATCGTTCCGTTACCGACATCAGCATTGCATTCGTAATTCCCATCAGCGTCACCACCAGCGCGATGGCCACAATCCAGGTAAGTCTATAACGTGCCGTCCGTTCCTCCGCCTCGCGCCGTTCCAATTCCCCCGGACTCAGTTCGCGGGTCAGGCTGACGAGCATGGGGACATCCGCCCGTGGTGTGTCCTCGCTGGAGGACCTCGTCACTGCGATGGGCACTTGTGGAAGCCCGGAGATGTCGTGGTTCATGGATTCGGAGCCCATGATCAGGAGAATGTCTACTCTTTCCCCGTCCCGGCCAACACCTGACGGCGCCGGATCATCGAAAGCGAAGGTCTGTATTCCCCGGCGTGTAAGAAGGCGCGGTAATCGTTGCTCGGAAGCATCCAGCTCCCCGGAGACAATGACCCCGACACGTCCGTCCATTGAATAGCCCAATTCAGCCTCGAGAATATTGGCCATTCTGTTCGCTTCGGCCCGTGTCCGATCCTCATCCGCCACACCAACCTTGATCAGATGGGATGTCAGGACGGAGCTGAAGAACATAATGCCGAGGAGGACGCCGAAAAGTGTGACCAGTGAACGGCCAAGACGCACCCTGATCCCCTGCGTAACAATTTGCAGGGCGACGGAGAAGGGTAGCTGGACGCTTTCGATCTTCTTTGCCATTGGCTCCTCAGAATGGTGCGGCAGATATCGCCGACTTGATAAGCATCAGCGCCATTGTAATCATGCTCATCAGGCCGACTCCGGTGAAGTAGCCAGCCATCAAGGCTGGTGCAAGTGTCAGGAACTTCACCTCCCCATACTTTTTCTGGAAATAGAACCTCCCCAGAATGGCACCAACAAGCTCCAGGACCATGAAGTGGGGAAGTTGTCCGATTCCACGAACCATCCCGTATATCAGCATGACAGGAAGGCCCAGGAATGCAAAAAGGGTGTACAGACAAATGGTGCCGGCGAAGCCCGAGATGATCACCCTGGGATGAATTGCCCGCATGAATTCGCTGTCGGCAACGCTTCGGTGGGCACCTTCAACGTCCCCGGGGCTGAAGGTGGCAGAAAAGAGTAGGACCTGGTTCTTTGCGGCAAGTTCCCAGTTTACCTGGGCAGCAGGAAACATCGGGGACGGAATCGCTTCCGACTTCCAGATGAAGTTCCAGAAAAAGATCGACAGGACGAGCAGAATTGGAAGGGCCACCAACTCGGTCTTGAGGAGGGAGCGAAGATTGACACCGGTCAGTTCATTGACACGAAACGCCTGGGCCATGAATCCGTGGTTCTCCACCGGAACTGGTGCGAGCCAAATGTCTATTCCCTTGGCCCCTGAAAGAATGAAGGCCCCCTCCTTGACAAAGGGAATATCCACCATCTGGCCCGAAACACCGAGCAACCGGGCATTCACATAGGAAATAAATGGATTATAGAGGAAGGCAAAAATGAAGAGAAAAATAAGGATTCCGGGTGTCCTTGGCAGCAGTGCATAGCAAAGCGCGATTACGGACAACGCGGCAATTGTATAGGCAAACAGGGCAAGCCAGAGTGAGTAGTCCCCACGTCCGGGATGGGGTGGATCCCAGACGGAGCGTTTCCCGGGAGATTGATCCTGCTTGTCAGCCAGTTCCCTGATTCTCTTCCTGAGATCCCTGACTGTGGAGAATAGACAGATCGCGGCAATCCCCAGGCCGGCTCCGATGCCAAAGCTTAGCCAGAAATCCACGTTCGCGGCGAAGGTTGTGTTCACCGTGTCCATGCCGGGTTGCCACTGGGGCATGGCTCCTGAATGGTACAGGATAGGGTTGATCACCATCGTCAGGATGATGGCGATGATGGTTCCAATAACAACCCAGTAGGGGAGGACAAACCCGAGGAAGACGATACCGAGGTCAAGGGTTACCCCCGTTGCCGTTGCGGGAAGGATGCCTTCCGTCAGCAGTGTCGTATCGACAAACGGCTGGGGAATCAGGAAGAAGGGTTCGGCAAGGAATAGACTGGTGACGCCCGGGATGCCGATTTGGAGGAGCCCATATAGCAGGCCGAAGATTCCGCCCAGGGAGAAGATACGCCAGCGCATTCCCTTTTTGATCTGCCCCTCCCCGGCGTCTCCATTGTCCTTTTCCTTGGACGATCCGTCGGCAGATTTCTTTGGTTTGTCATCGGCCTCCGCGAGTGCCGTTGCGCCCTGGGCGGCGATCGGTGCGAGGGGAAAGGGCAGATTCTCCACATCCGAGGTCAAACGAAAGAAAAAATAACCCAGTGTGTATCGCTTCACCATTCCAATGAACAGGAGGAAGGCCGCAATGAGTATGGGGACTGCCCAGTCCCGATGCAGGAGGGTCCGTTCAGTAATCGCGGCACTTTCCGGTGGCGGCATGAACCAGGATGGAAAGGCATCCGTCATCCCCGCATCGCGCACGGCATCGCTTCCCACCAGGTAGGAGCGATAGACAAGATGCCCCATCGGTCCCCCGGGAAAGATGACATTGGCCGCCATGATGACCCCGGCGGCATGAAGCAGCACAACCAGATGATGGCGCTGGAGGGGCTTCATGGCACGGCGTGCGATTTCCATGAATAGAATGACCGTTACCCATGAGGCAGCGGGTCCCAGGTTCCCCCCCGTCATCAACCCCAGATAGATCGACCCGGGGAGCATGATCATCCCGCAAAAGATAATCCCGACGACCGTGCTCCATCCAAAGCCATCCTCAAACTTGTCCGGTCGATCCAGCAGTGTTCGATAGAGGGTGACTTCCCTGTCTTCCCGTTCAGTCGCCATGGTTGGCCCCTCCTTCCCTGAGGGACTCGAACAGCATTCGTGCCTCCTCATACATCGCATCACGATCCCATTGCGGCACGGCCCGCCAATGGAGGAGATGGCGCCTCAGTTCCGTGACGAACCGCCTGTTGAGGCGCATCCATGCCTCGTTGCTTCCAGAGAGTTGTTCCAGGACGGCACATGCCTTGAACTCACCGGTTTGATGATCGGGGGGAATGGCAAGGACGAGTCGCTGGCTCACGCCGAGGTCATACGGCTTGAGCCAAATCGACGTCTCCAAATGGGGAGTATACTGGCCGCCTTCTTCAGTGAATCCTGCGATGGCGGGAAGGCAGTGGAAGGAACCGCTTCCACCGTCGCCATGGTCGTCAAGAAAGCGCTTGCAAAAGAGGAGTACGGCGATTCGATCACTCGAAGTGAACGTAAAGGGAAGCTCAATGGTCATCCCGTTTTCATCCGGTTCGGGGAGTTGCCACCCTGCGTCCTCCGCAGGTTTTGCGATTTCCATCGCCGTGCGGGCTGGGAACCATGTGGATACAATAACAGCCACGGCAATTGCCATCGAGGCATAAATGGTGGCGATGGAGGTGAATGCCATGTTCATTCCCCCGGTGAGACCGAGGAGAATGAGTGCCTTGCCCACGCCCTGGCTGAGGAGATATCCAAGGAGGGAACCTACCACTGCATAGACAAGTGCCTCGGCGATGAACATGAAAAAGACATGCCGCGGGGCGATGCCGACGGCGTTATAGACAGAAATTTCCCCTCTTCGCTCGTGGACGGATCCCTTCATTGTGTTCATCACCGTAAGGGCAACAATCAACAGGGGAATCAGAAGATCAATCATTCCTGTAATGGAGGCACGCCTGCTTCTTTGGCCTCGGTAGGCGATATCCCCAAGGCCGTAATAGGCTGGCCGTTCGCTTTGCTCCAGAAACAACTGGATTTCCTCGCGGGCGGTCCGCAGGTCCGCATCAGGAAGATAGAGGGCGATGGAAGTGTTTGAATCGGGTTTCTCATTGGCAACCTGGATTTCCAGGTCCCGAAAGGGAGCAATGACAATACGGTGGGGAGGAATCCGCGGGGAACTTTCATCGGCAAGCACCTCGCCGTCACCCATCACATGAATCCTTGCCATGCTCTCAACATCATAGGGAAGAATATCCTGATTGTCGAGGTCCCGAATAGCAGCAAGGGATGTTTCGCTGAAAACCCCGATGACGATGAAGGTTCTTCCGTTGATTTGAACCCTTGTGGGTTCCCATTCCTCCGGCTCAATGCTCATGCCCAATGCTTCTGCCATGCGGGTGGGGATCAATACAGGAGCCGGTTGCCCTTCGATGCCAAGTTGCTGTTCCTCCGTGAACCACGGTTGCCCAACCAGCACTTCAAGTTGTTCCTGAAGGGGATCGGCATGGGTCATCTGTATGATGGAATTGAAGATCTGGGAGCGTGTGCGGCCGCCGTGTTCATGGACGATCTCAAGAATCGGGTTGTACCCACGCTTGTCCATCCAATTCTGGATTCCAAGGCTCATGCGCCGCGGTGCGACCGTGAAGTTGTGTCCAAACTTGGATTCGATGGCAAATACTTCCGCATTGGAGAACCGCTGGAAGTAGTCCTTCTTGAGCAGGACACCCTGATAGGGGGCACGGCCAACGGAAACCTCCTCGTCAACAATCGTCGTCTGGACCGACGTGAACGAAATCATCGCAAACGTCATCAGGGAAATGGTCCCGCAGGTTAATGCCGTACGGAGTTTCCTCCGATGCATGTTGTTCAGACCAAGCATGAAGGCCGACCCAATGACGGCGATACGATTTGCCTGGGCGCTCTTTACAAGGCCACGACGTCTGCTTAGCTCCTCCAGGTTCTCCTTGAACTTTTCCGAGAACACCAGCGTGATGGAACCTGCAACAAGGATGACCGCAAACCCGAGAAGGATCATCAGGGAGGAACGAATCATGGCAAATGCCGGATGGAGAAACCTGAGTGCGGTAAAGACAATCAGGAAGATAACGATCTGGGTTGCCAGTTGCCTGCGTATATCCTTGTTGCAAAAAACCATTTTTTCGAAGAAAAATACAAAGGGAACCAGCAGGGCGAGGTAATACAGGATCCCGAAAACCGCCTCGGAAAGGGAGCGACGTAGCACCGGGTGATTCAGCATGGAGTACGTCGCTGAATCCCGGGAGTCACGGATCACCTGAAGCAGGGGAGCATCGGGGTCTTCAGCCTGACTGAGGAATTCCTCCGCACGCTCATGATAGGCGATGACCTGGGAGTCGGCCATGTGATGCTTTTTCTGCAAATCAAGGCGGTCCGTATTGACGGAAATCATGGATCGCGCAAGGTGGAGCGGGATCGGTGATGGAATGGATTCGAAGGCGGCAAGGTGCCCCGGCCCCTTGATCTCCCTGGATGGGTCGGAGGATTCCAGATAATTCCGCCAATCCTTCGGGGAATTGATGAGGAAGCCCCTGATGACCCTTGCAAGATCATTTTCGGGTGTTCCGGATTCCAGGCCGATATAGACACGCTTGTCCGGCTCGACAAAGCTGACGGCGATCCCCCTGTCTGGTGTGAGCCGGAAATGGCAAAAGCGTTCCAGGCCGCTCACCCCCCGGCTTTCGAAGAACCGAATTCCGGTGAAGTCACTCATGCGTTGTGGGTTTGTCACATCCAAAAGGGCAATGGGTGATGCGCGAAACAGAACCAGTGTTACATCGTCTATTTTGGGATCGAACCAATTGAGGTTGACCGAATTGTAAAGACGCTGGCCGGTCTCGCCCTCGTCCTTCATCCAGGCGATCACGCCATTGCTGTCATGAAGTGCCGCCACGGGTGAGAAGCCAAAGGCCCAAATGAAGTTGTTCACCCAGAAGTCCGACGGTGTATTGACAAGTTCATAACGCCCATACGGATCCGTCATGATAATGGGATGCTGATAAAATCCGGGGTAGGAATACTCATAACCGAAGAAGGGTCGGGATGCGAGAACGGCTCCCTGAACGGGATGATTGGGGACCATCGACTGGCCGAGACCGGAAGCAAGCACCCGCCCGCCGAAAGTTTTCTTCAGCCATCCCACCTGGATCGGTGCGAAGGCGCCATTGCCGTGAGCCACGGAAAGCAGTAACTCCCCGTAGGTTGCAATGCCGTGGCGAAGTGATGCCACGTCGCGCATGAAAGGTAATTCCACGGGATCATGATAATGGGAATATCCCCGAGATCTTCCGAAATTCAGGAATGTGTATTTGTGATAGCCGAATTGCGTCCACTGTGTTGCGGAAAGATTCGACACCGGTTGTGTGTGGCGGTTGACATCCGATGAGTGCCACCTCGACAGGTCCGGGTTGTCAAATACAGCCCTGTTCGTAATCTCCGGATGAATTCCTGAGAGGCGCTCGCGGGCCGTCGTCACAAGGCTCGACATCTCCCGCATGTTGGTTTTTACCCCCCAGTCTCCGTCCCAAAAACTGAGTTGTTCCCTTCTGTCGTCCTCATCAACAGAAGGAACCATCTTATTGTCAAAAACCAGTTTTTTCGAGTAGGGGAGCAAGACTTCGAGAAGCTCAATGCTTTCCGATAGATGGGTCATCCTGAAGAGATGGTGGTCCTTCAGTTCCTCCATCCTTTCGGTCAATCTCTCGTGGATGTTATACTCAAGGATGAATTCGCTGCCGTAAGCATCCGATGTCATCAGGTTGTTCAGGCTGAATCCTGCTGCATTCACTGCCCTGTCATACACTGCTTTTACCTGGCGGTAATACTCAAGGGCATCGCCTTCCCTGGCCGTGTCTTCAGCCTCAATGAGGGCAAGCCGCGCCATCGTCACCGGTTCGTGAAGCGAAAAGACCAATTCATTCAGGCAATACTTCAACTGATCCTGAAAGATTCGGTTCGTGTCATTGTCCAGTTCCCTGAGAAGAGAAGCCGTCCGTGCGGCGTCCGCCAGAAAGCCATCCCGTTCAAGGAGCCCGATGATGGTATTGATTTCATTGTATTTTTGCTGGTCTTCCGCGAGACGACGTTTCCATGGGCGCAGACGGTTGTTGTCGGACTCGGGGTCTCCGGTAACGCTTTCCCCCTTGTCCAACCCCAGAAATTCCCGAACGGGTGTGCGCCGTTCGCGCACCACATTTTCCTCGATTAATTTCATGAGATGGTTGTCGCCATCGCGAGCCATGAATTGCGCGCCGAAGGCGACAAAGACAACATCCCTGACCATGGATTCCCGATAACCCGCCAACCCCCTGGCGATTGCGAGCTGGGTTGCCAGGGGAATGGCCTGCATCGTTCCCGGCGCGCTGTCAGGGAGGATCGAGGAAGCGTCGTAGTTTGTCAGGACAAGGAGCGCCTCCTCGTTTGGCCTTTCCCGTGAAGTGTGCCCTGCCCTGAGAACCCCAAAGATACTCCGATGTTCCACCTGTTGAAACCGGGAGCGTATATCAATTCGGACTTCCCTCCCCACATGATCAAAGATCCCGTGGCTTGCAGCAAGTCTTGGGTAATTTACGGGAATGCTTGAGACCATACCGCCAAGGTCGGACGCAACACGTCCCCATGGGACGGATTCCAGGCCGTCGGGGTGGGAAACGATGACGCCCTTTATTCCCAGTTGTGCATATCGGCTCCAATCAAAGTTATACCCGGAGGGGGTCATGTGATCCCGTGCGTCTATCAAGGCGATGCAATTCTCGAAGCTGGCACGGCTTTCCAAAACCTCACGGGTCATGAGGACAAGCTCGCCGCGGAGACCCCCTTCAGGAGTTGCGACCGGCTGGAGGTGGTTGGGAAGGAAGGGGAAAAGTTCCACGTCCTCCTGTAGGACTTCACGGTCATCATCCAGAAGGTGAAACCGGCGTTTCTCAGTCACGGGGACGACGGACTTGTTTGTCTGTACGTAGACCTCCAGTCCCGCCTCCTCATAGAGGTTCCTGATGTACTCCTCGGTCCGGTAAAACCCCTCCTGCCCCATGAAACGGGAGCCGAAGGAAAGTATTTCCTCGTGGATATCGGAAACCCTTTCAGGTGAGACGTGCTCCTGGAGGGGTTCCATGGAGTAGGTATATACCGGTGGAGGGGTATGGGCAAGTTCCGCCGGGCCGAAGATGGAAAGAGGAACACGCCATGCTGCCAGACAGAGGAGGGCAAACATGATGGCAACGACGGATCTGCCCGCCGAAAAACCGGCTCGTTGAAGCCGGACGTTGCCCTGGGGGTTGTTTACTCCGTGATCCATTCCGGCCAGTCCGATCAAAAGATCTGCCCAAAGCTTTGCCTTGGGATTTCAGGGTGATAGAAAAAGAAGTATCCATTGATGGCAAGGAAGACAAGATGCGCGGTTATAGCACCAAGGAAGACCCCCACAAAGAAGGGCATCAGCCGCGCCCGGACGGCATACGACCCACCAATCTTGAAGGTGATATAACGGATCACCCCCGCCGCCAGAACGCTTCCCCATGCCAGCTCCATCATCGTTGTGGAGCCGACAATGAATCCAATGGGGTGGAACCAGAATCCACTGAATGCCTGACGGAGTCCGGCCAGGATCATCGTCACCCCGCCGCCAAAGATCAGGCCCCAGTATCCCTCCTTGAAGCCGCCCGCTGCAGCACGCTCGGGGGCATCCTCGGGAAGTAACAACAGGTTCGCATCAGCAATCGCCATGTTATAGTCATGAAGAATGAAGGTCTTGTCCATGTAGGGCCAACGCTCGTTATAGTTGTCCCCGCCGACCCCGAATCCGAGGGAGAGATGCACCAGGCCCGTGAGGAGCAATGCCCCAAGGGTTCCCAGTAGCAGGACGCCCACGATGTCCCTCCCCGGCATTTTGAACTTCCGCCCCATCTCCATCATTTCCAGCTGCATGCCGGGGGTAATGAAAAACAGGTATTGAAACAGCGCATAACTTGCGATGCTCATGAACAGGATGCCTTCCGGGCCATGGAAGACCATCCCTCCTGTCAGTGGGATAATCCCCGCCAGCGCAATCGGGGTGAACCATCCTGTCAATACACCGCATTCCGCGCGCAACTTCATCGCAACAAGCCCCACCAGCAGAATCGTCGCGAAGAAGACAAGAATTCCCCGCATGGGAATGCCGGTCCATACAGCCCAAAGTGCTGCACCGGCGAAGCAAAGCACGAGAAGGCTCCATGCTGCCCTGTACCGCCGGGTGTGTTCCGCCCCATCCCCTGGAAGGAAGAACCCGGCTTTCAGCGAGTGCCAGAGATGACGCCTGGCGAGAAAAATGATAATGAGTCCGTAGGTAATAAACGCCCCGAGTTGCTGCTCGCGAAAGTAGGGAAACTCCTGCTTCGCACTCATGCCTGTGGCTTCGCCGGCAAAGTATTGAAAGCGAAAAAGGAAAAAGCCAAGAACCAGACTGAACAGGACATTGAGTTCCATGAAGATTGCCAGTGCAAGTATGACGGCAGTCACATGGAAAGTGACATTGCGCACCTCCTCGCCCCTCCAGGTACGCCCCCAGCCGGAGTCGGTGAAGTACGGCGAAAGGTCCACGCGGATATTCATATCGGGGACGTTGCTGTTATAGGCGTGCCAACCCTTCATGAGACACCAGAAGAGGGCGATGGAAAACCCGATCCACATGATGCGATTGGACCAGATGCCTCCCTCAAGGGATCCAGCCTGCGATTCGTCATCTCCCCCAAGAATCGCCATGGGGATACGTGTGTTGGGAAGGGGGTAACGTTCATTGATAACCCACTGGCGATGCATGATGGTGGCGATCGCCAGTGTTCCCAGCAACACGAGGGCACCAAAGGAGTACCAGGACAGGAAGGGCGCGGCCCATTGGCCCCAGGGTATATTCCCGGTGACCATGGAGCGGATTCCCCCGCTTTCAACAAGCGAGTGGGGCAGGGGGCCGGGTGGGAGCATTTCACGTGTCTCGCTGTCGATGACACGCCTGCCGCGATAGATTGCATCGAGGGCGCCGACGGAGACCATCTCACACTCGGCGATTTCCAGTGTTCCGCCGCCCCTCAGGCCAATCTCAATTTCCACGGGACCTTGAGTGCCTTCCGGAATGATCACCCCATAAGTTCCCCTGCGCAGGAATCCCGTCTGGTGGAGGTGATTCACCTCCCCGATGGATCGCCCGGTAAAGACCTCGATGTCGAAATGTTCCCTGCCATCCGTATAGACATGGCAGTAATATTCCGATCCCGGTTCCAGGTCGCCTGGGCGCATGAGAACGCTGAGAAGGTAGGGCTCGCCGGGAACGATGGCCGTTGGGAAGGTGTCGGCCGGTCCTGCGATGGGGAGGGAAAGTCGAATGGCGGAAGTGTCGCCCGGGTCTGTATTCCTCAGGATGGGGAGTAGGCGCGATTCCCCCCCCGTGATGGTTGCCTCGATCCACTGGGGAGTCCCTCCGCGCCATTGCTCCCCGGTTACGGAGTCCTGATCCAGGGCGCCGGAAAAGAGATTGTCCGACTGCGGCCAAAGGCGCTTGGGATAGGCGTCGTATACTTCGAAGTAAGCCGTCTTGGGGATGGTCCCGAGTGGTCCCACGAGCATCATCCAGAATCCGGTGGATGCCATGGGTGCTGCCATCAGGGAACAGAAGCAGACGGCGAGGAGTTCATTCCTGTTGAGGATAACGAAGCGTGTTGCCCGCGACAGGATGGATATCACCAGAAGAATGGGGATGAAAACCATCATGGCGGCGGGGGATACGGCATGGCGTGCGATACCATTCGCGCTGGCCTCGATCATCTCGCAAAACTGCACAAGGATTGCCGTGACCAGCATGGCAAAAATGCAGGCAAGGATAGAACAGGCAGAAAGGCCGCGGTTGTTCCTCACTCCCGTCATCAACGGGTAACTCCTTGAGTAATTTTTCAGGGATCGAACCCGTCGACCAGCCGGTTACTTTGCTTCCTGTCCGACCCGCGACCCCGGTGCTGGTGCGAGGCTTCCCCCCTCGGTAATCGTGGGGTTGTTGAGAATGGCGGTTCGGTCCACCCGTCTTGTCTTCCGCTGTTCAATCAAAAGGTCAATTGCCTGCGAGATCAATCCATCGACATCATATTCCAGACAGGTCATCATGACATCACGTCGCGAGCCCAAGGGGGCCGCACCGTGGGCGGTAATACTCAAATCCTGGGGCACCTTCACCCCCATGATGCCGGCGACCTCCACCAGGGAGGGGGCCATGGCGCCCCACATGCAGATGATCGCCGTTGCGGCATTGAATTCCTCAAGGTAGCTGCGAATGGCGGACAGATCGCCCTCGGCAACCTCCAGGGATCGATGCCATGCATTTTCATTCACCGTCAGGCCCGCCTCGACCATTGCCTGGGCGTGCCCACGAAGGCTGTACTCGCGTTCCCATTCCGAGTCCGATGGATCCGCAAAGCAGATAATGTTGCGGTGTCCCTGCTCGATAACCTTTTTGGTCAGATGGTAGAATCCGCTGAACGTGTCGCCAGCGACCGACGGCACGCATGAGCCGGTGTGGCCCCCGATATAGACAAATGGGAGCCGATCCTCCGGGAGTTTCTTGGGCGGAATATGGGGAAAGCAATAAAGTGAAATGACGCCCAGCACCGATGAGCGGAAGACCTTCCCGGCAAGATCCACATTTTCCCATTCATCATCGGCGGCCAGGTACTTCACCTCAATGGACAACTGGCGGCTTTCGGCCACTGCCATCAGGCGGGCCAGGCGATACTCGGAGTAGGGGGCGGTGCTCCACGTCCCATGCTCCTCGGTCAAAAGCAGGGCCACACCAATGGTGCCCTCGTGCTTTCGTCCCTCCGGTTCAAGGGACTTGAGGAAGGTTCCCGACCGTTCACTCTTGCTCAGGTACCCCTCCGACTCCAAAAGGTCGAAAGCCTCCTGAATTGGCCAGCGGCTCAGGCCGCTTTGGCGAGAAAGCTGGGCAACGCTTGGGAGCCGTTCACCCACTCTCCAATGGCCGGAGAGAATTTCCTCAAGGAGAATTTCCCGAACCTGACTGGTGAAGGTCAGCCCCCTGCCACCATCCAGAATGGGATGGCCGAACATCGAATAATGTTTTTTTTGCTTTGGAAGATTGTCGTTGTTGTTCATGTTTATCCGTATCTGTCTCCAAGGGGAGTCTTGTCGGGCACTGGTTGTTACTTTCCTAATCCTAGGCGGATTGCAGACTGGTGATCAATTCCTGTTTGGCAGGTACTGCCGGTGTTTTGTGGCAGGGGGCCTTGCCTGACCTGCCAGGGCCGAAAGTATTGGCATGTCAGTTACAGGTCAATTGTAATTTGCAGCGTGTTTTGGATGGGGTTGCCCGGTGAGGGCCTGGGTGCTGGCGAAAAGAATCGTGGAGGCGGAAATTTCAAAATAATCTGCCATGTTCATGAATTTGTTGTTGACGCGTGGCATTCTTATCATCCACGAAGAGGGCAGCATTGACATGTCTGACTGACATGTTGGCTCCAAATTGAAGCGAAAATTGGAGCGTTCCCAACTCGAGGAGGTCATGAATAGCGTGGAAAATTTCAACGGACTGGGTATGGGGATGGGCGTTTTGAGCCGCCTGTCTCATGCCAAGAGCAGGTCAATCTGTGCGGAGAATCCCACCGGGGCCAAGGGTCAGGGGGGCATGGCAGAACCGGAAAACAATCCGGCAAGTGTCGACCTTGGCAAGGGGTGGAAGTGTCGCCCCTGTATCTCCATTGCTCCGGGTGATGTCTTCACCATGGCTGACATTGAGGGGATGGGTGCCATTCAGCAGATCTGGCTGACACCCTCCGGTCACTGGCGTCATGGGATTTTGAGAATCTACTGGGACGACCAGGAACATCCCTCCGTGGAATGCCCCTTGGGGGATTTCTTCTGTATGGGGTGGAATCACTATGAGCAGCTTTCGTCGCTCGCCGTCTGTGTCAACCCGGGGAGTTCCTTTAACAGTTACTGGGAAATGCCCTTCCGCAAACGTTGCCGAATGACGGTGGAGAATCTTTCCGATGAATGGCTGTGTTTGTTCTATCAGGTCAACTACACCCTCACCGATGTCCCGGAGGATGTTGCCTACTTCCATGCACAATTCCGCCGTGTGAACCCGCTTCCATTCAAGGAGGTCTATCCGCTCCTTGATGGTGTGAAGGGCCGGGGGCATTACGTGGGAACCTACATGGCCTGGGGCGTGAACAACAATGGTTGGTGGGGCGAAGGCGAAGTGAAGTTCTTCATGGATGGTGACGGGGAATTTCCGACGATCTGCGGGACAGGGACGGAGGACTACTTCTGTGGGTCCTACAATTTTGAGAACAAGGCGACCGGCCAGTACCAGCGCTATGAAACCCCCTATGCGGGGATGCACCAGATCATACGGCCTGACGGTCTATACTCCGCCAACCAGCGGTTTGGTCTGTATCGCTGGCACATCATGGATCCCATCCGCTTCGAATCAGACCTGCGGGTCACGGTACAGGCCCTGGGATGGAGAAATGGCTGCAAGCGATACCTTCCCCTCCAGGATGACATCGCCTCGGTCGCCTACTGGTACCAG
>JAFIGB010000335.1 GCA_020831705.1 Candidatus Sumerlaeia bacterium
GCAACAACTGGTTCTCCACCCACACCGGGATGAACGGGCTCCGCGATGCCCTCGGCATCATGGAGGAGGATGTTCCCCCAACCCTTGTGCTGTATCCCCTCAAGGCTCCCAATCGACGGGTCGAACGCCGCCCTGAACTCGTCAACGGCCTCCTCCGGCGCATGTACCCCCGCGTCATCAACATGTCCCACCATGAGGAGCGCGATCGCTTCCTCGAAAGTACGGGAAGCCTTTGCATGCACGACGCCCACCGGACCGTTTATGCCGCCATCTCCCGGCGCACCGATCCCGATCTCGCCGCCGCCTGGGCGGAAAAAATGGGCTACCGCCTTGTTGCATTTCATGCCACCGACGCCAACGGAAAGCCGTATTACCATACCAATGTCATGATGTATATCGGTCACGACCTGGCCGTGATCTGCCATGAGTCCATCGAGCGACCCGACGAACGTGCCCGTGTGGAGGCCGCCCTGAAGGAAAGCGGCCTGACGGTGATCTCCATCACCCGCGACCAGGTGGAACATTTCTGTGGCAATGCATTGACCCTCACCAACAACCGTAATGAGCGCCTTCTCGTCATGTCCTCCCGTGCCTGGGCAAACTATACAGCGCCCCATCAGAAGATCATTGAGGACCATTGCCGCGTCCTCCATGCGGACTTGAGCGCCTTCGAGGACGTCGGCGGGGGATCCGCACGGTGTCTCATCGGGGAACTCTTCTGAGTTCACCCGTTACATCATCATTCGGTCCTTGGAATCAAAAAAACACCCCCCTGCCGATGCGCCTGGCAGGGGGGTGTCGATACACCGGTGTGTATTTTAGACGGGGTATCAGTCGTCGAGCAGCATCCAGTCCGTCACGTCGGCGTCTGCATTGCCGAAGTACCAGTCCGAGAAGCCATCGACATCCTCCACGCCGACGTTTCCAACACCGCCCGAGCCGCTGACGCCGGCGAAGAACTCCGTCACGGTGCCATTGTCATCGCGGAAGGCGCGGTTGATATCACCCGGAGCAAGGGGGGCGGTGACGTTGTCGAATTCAAAGCCGAAGACCAGGGTGACGTTGTCAACGTCGAGACCATTGGACGCCGTGAGGGTGTAATACTCATCAACGATCAGGTCGCCGTTGTATCCCGTGGGTTGGGAGGCATCGAGAATGCGCTGAACGGTCAGGGTGCCCGGAGCAACGAGGTCGAAGACATTGATGAGGAAGTTAATGTCATTCGTCATCGGGAAGTAATAGACGCCGGTTCCCGTGATTTCCAGCGACATCGGTCCGTTCTCATTGGGATTAAACCACACGGTCTCCTGGGGAGCGTCGGAACCTGCGGGAGCGGCCCCGCTGTTGCCTGCTGCGTCGGTGGCCACCGTTGTGAAGCCGTATAGACCGGCAACCGTTGCAGGATGGGAGAAGGTCCCTCCCGTTACCGTTCCTGCCGATGCCCAGGACTCGCCAGGCTCCAGAACGTACAGCGTCACGCTCGCAACACCGGACCCCGCGTCACTGGCCGAGTAGGCCCCGGTAATCGCCGTTCCCACCTGGGTGTCGTTACTGACATCGACACTCGACGTCGGCGCCGTGGTGTCCACGGTCACGGTGACATCGGCCTCGGAGGGAGCGGACTCCACATTGCCTGCGTTGTCAGTGGCGACCGTGTAGAAGGCATACGCTCCGTCACCGGCGGCGGCTGTATAGCTGAAGGAGCCGCTGGTGCCGGATTCCGTCAGGCCCGTGGTGGAAAAGGAACCAGCACCCGGCGTGCGGACGAAGAGTTCCACCTCATCGACACCGCTGGTCGCGTCGCTGGCAGTGAAGTTGACGGTAAGCGATGTTGTATTGACAAGGGTCGCCGTTGCGGAGGCGCTCGATGTCGGCGCGGTGGTGTCCACGGTCACGGTGACATCGGCTTCTGAGGGAGCGGATTCAACATTGCCCGCGTTGTCGGAAGCGATTGTGTAGAAGGCATACGCTCCGTCACTGGCGGCGGCCGTATAGCTGAAGGAACCGCTGGTGCCGGATTCCGTCAGGCCCGTGGAGGAGAAGGAACCAGCACCCGGCGTGCGGACGAAGAGTTCCACCTCATCGACTCCGCTGTCATCGTCACTGGCGGTGAAGTTGATAGTGAGCGACGTTGTATTGACAAGGGTCGCCGTTGCGGAGGCGCTCGACGTCGGCGGGGTGGTGTCGGTGACAACCTCCTGCGCCGTTGCGGAAACTTCCACGGCCGGGAAGGAGAGATTGTGGAAATGGTCCACCGCGGCGATGGTGTAATGATACGTCTGGTTGCCGGTCAGGCCGGTATCATTGAAGGTGGTGGAGGTCGTCTCGGCAACGAAGTCGTCAGGACCAACAGCCACGCCCGGTGTGGTGGAGCGATAGACACGGTAACCGCGCAGATCGATTTCGTGATTGGCGCCCCACTCAAGAGAGACAGATTCCTCTCCAGCCGTGGCAACGAGCTTGTTGGGACGCATTGGTTCACCCAGGGCGGTGTGGGGTTCCCCCTGGTGAATGTCATCGAAGTAGATCTCAAAGCTGGTGGTGGAATCGGAAGCCACCTGATAGATTCCGAAGGCCTCCAGTACGCCCCAGTCGCCATCCAGTTCGCCATTCCCGCTGGCGAAGCTCGAGTACTCCTCATTGGGAATATCAAAGTGGACATACTGCCAGTTGGGGGAGGCGGAGAGGCGCTGGGGAGCCGTCATCTCGATGGGGCCGCTGCTGCCACCGTTGGCACCAATCGGACCGCTGCCACCGGTTTCGCGAATGAAGAGACGAAGGTCCAGTTCCCCCTCAAGGAGCTTGAAGTAAAACCCAAGCCCCTTGGAAAGATCGATGGCAGGATTCGGCAGGTTGGCGCCATTGAAGGTGGAGAGCCGGAGGCGCCCACCGCTTGATTCCGTCCAATCGAACCGGACCCGGCTGGCAATGGACCCCGGATCGTCTATACGTGGGTCGAGGCGGTTGTTGCTTTCCAGAGTTTCAGCGTTGGACTGAACTCCCGTGACATTGAGATTCGATGGCGAACCGAGGAACCAAAGGTACGGTTGGCCGGGGGTGCCTCCCTCAAAGTTTGTCAGCAGGGTATGGTCGATGGGATCGGGAACCGGGCCGGAGGCCGTGGAGAGATCCATTGATGTGGTGGAGGAAAGGTTGCCGACGCGGTCAACAGCCTGAATGGCCGCGTGGGTGGGGGTGTTGGCACCCGTCCCGGGAAGTTCCGCATGGCGTGCCCAGTCAGGGAGCACGAGATAATCCCAGGAGGCCTCGTTGTCGCTGCTGTAATGAACAACATACCATTGTGGGTACTTCGATCCGGTTGGTTCCCAGTAGACCGTCATCGGCCCGCTGCCGGTACTGCCGGACCAGGCGAGGGTCGGTTCATCCGGTGCCACGGCGTCTATCCATGGGGAGGCCGGCGGCAGGGTGCGTTCGGAATAGGGACCTGCAGCGAGTTCATTGGTGATACTCTTGAAGCCTGCGCCACTGTTGGCGGTCAGCTGGGCCGTGCGGAAGAAAAGGCTTCCGGTGGAACCGGAGGTGGACTGCACCACATCAATCTGATTGATGATCTGCTGGGCGGGCCAATCCTGCTCACTGGGGAGCATGCGATAAAGACCGATGCCCGGCCAAATGTGGCGACCGAGGGGATTCTGGGTGGAATTCGACCACCACCCAAGGAGAGAATCAAAATCCTGACCGGCTGGGTATCCATCGGCGCTCCGACCCCAATATAGTTGGGGGGAAAAGTAGTCGCCCCACCCTTCCTGCTGCCACTTGCGCGAATCTCCGTAAATCGTGGCGTAGGAATTCAGCCCGGTAATGCCCGGGGGATTTCCCGGCTGCCAGATGCCGAAGGGGCTGATGCCAAAGCGCACATGATCCCTCTCCGGGTGGTTGCGAACGTCATCGTAAAGTTCCTCGATGAGGAGGTTGATATTGTTCCGCCGCCAATCACCGAGATTCATGGACCCTCCACCGGCAACATAGGCATCATATTCCACATCATCGGGAAAGGGATGGGTGTCATTGTTGATACCGTAGGGGTAGAAATAATCGTCGATGTGGAGGGCATCAATGTCGTAACGATCAAGGATATCACCAACGATCAGGCGGGTGTAGGTGCGGGTGGCGGGATTGGCAGGGTTAAACCAATGATAGTTGGTTCCCCCGGTATTGGTGAAGGGCACCACAATGCCGTCGGGGTTGGTAACCGACGGGTGATTGGCAGCGTAGGAGGTTGCCTGAAAGCCTGCGCGGTAGGGATTCACCCAGGCGTGGACTTCGAGACCGCGACGGCGGGCTTCGTCGATGGCAAACTGGAGGGGATCCCAGGGGCGGGCAGGGGCGGTGCCGGAAGTACCTTCCAGAAACCGCGACCAAGGCTCGTATTCGGAGGGATACATCGCATCGCCCTCCGAGCGGACCTGAAAAAGAATGGCATTCATCCCGGCGGCCTCCACGGTATCGATCATCGACACCAGATCGGACCGCTTGACGGTGGGGGAGTTCCCCGTGCCAGTGGGCCAATCGAGGCTGAAGGCGGTTGTGATCCATGCGCCACGGAATTCCGCATCCGGGGCGTCCTGCGCCAGCACAGGGGGGGAAAGGGAGGAGGCCAAAAGAAGTGCGGAGGCGTAGAGAACTGATTTCAAAGACTTTTTCGTCATTCTGGAACTCCTGTGGGGTTGTTGTTCATGGGGATTGAATGGGCAGGAGATCTGCCAATATCCCCCAAAGTAAACAGTCTCGTCGGGATGGTTGGATTGCGTGAGGCAAAGGTCGAGCGTAATCAGTCGTTACCCTTGAAGATTTTCCCCGATGATTTCGGTGGGGGACATCCCCCCCTCCATAAAGGGAATAAAGCCATTATTTTATCGAAGAGATGGTCCTTCCCCGGGTTTGCTTTGACTTTCCCCCCCCGCTTGCGTGAAACACTCCCCCGCCCGGGGACCACCCGCGCAACGGATCAAGGAGCCGCTATTTTTGGAATCACGCATTCGTAATTTCTGCATTATCGCCCACATCGACCACGGCAAGTCGACCCTGGCAGACCGTCTCCTCGAAATGACGGGAACTATGACCCAGCGCCAAATGCGCGAGCAGGTTCTCGACTCCCTCGATCTGGAGCGCGAACGGGGAATTACCATCAAGGCCCAGGCGGTGCGCCTTTTCCATCGTGGCAAGGATGGGCAGGTTTACCAGCTCAACCTCATCGACACACCCGGGCACGTGGACTTTACCTACGAGGTGTCCCGCTCCCTGGCCGCCTGTGAGGGTGCCCTGCTCATTGTCGATGCCACCCAGGGCGTCGAGGCCCAGACCCTTGCCAATGTCTATCTGGCCCTTGAAAACGACCTGGAGATCATCCCCGTCATCAATAAGATCGACCTCCCGGCCTCCGATGTGGACGAGGCCCGGCGCCAGATCACCGAGTCGGTTGGCCTCGATGGCGACAGCGCCTTCACCGTCTCCGCCAAGACAGGATTTGGATGCGAGGAATTGCTTCAGGGCATCATCGACCGGATTCCCCCCCCGACGATTGAGGTCACCACGCCCCTGCGCGCCCTGATCTTCGATGCGGTTTACGACAACTTTCGCGGCGTGATCTGTTACGTCCGGGTTCGGGACGGAGCGATCAAGAAGGGCGATAAGATCCGCTTCATGCGCCTTGGCCATGATTTCGAGGTCACCGAACTGGGCATCCTGACCCCCGCCCAGGTCCCCATGGACGAATTGAACTGCGGCGAAGTGGGCTACGTCATCGCGGGCATCCGGACCCTTGAGGATGTTCGTGTCGGTGACACGATCACCCACGCCAAGCGCCCCGCGGAAAAGGCCCTTCCCGGCTACAAGGAAGCCATGCCGGTGGTCTTCGCGGGCCTGTATCCGGTCAATGCTGATGATTACGACGGCCTCAAGGCCGCCATTGAGAAGTTGCGCCTCAACGACGCCGCCTTCCACGTCGAGGTGGAAACCTCCGACGCCCTCGGTTTCGGCTTTCGCTGCGGTTTCCTCGGGCTGCTCCACATGGAGATCATCCAGGAGCGCCTCGAACGGGAACATAATCAGAACCTGCTCTACACCGCGCCCTCCGTGGTTTATCGCGTGACAATGACCAACGGCGACGTCATCAAGGTGGACAACCCCTCCAAGCTCCCCGCCCCCCAGGTCATCGACCTGATCGAGGAACCCTATGTGGACGCGCGGATCTTCTTCCCCAAGGAATTCGTTGGCCAGGTACTTTCCCTTTGCCAGGGGAAGAAGGGGATCCAGCGGGAGATGAGCTTCATCAGCCCCGAGCGGGTGATGGTGCATTATGAATTTCCCCTGAGCGAGATCCTGAGCGACTTCCACGACAAGCTCAAGTCCGCCACCTCCGGTTACGCCAGCTTTGACTACGAGCTCTCGGATTACCGGGAGGGGAAGATGGTCAAGATGGACATTCTGGTGAATGGCGAGCCTGTCGACGCGCTTTCGGTGATCGTTCACCGGGAGGATTCAGCGTACAAGGGGCGCCTGTTGTGCAAGAAATTGAAGGAAATTGTCCCGCGTCAGATGTACGCCGTGGCGATTCAGGCAGCCATCGGGGGGAAGGTTATCGCCCGCGAGACGGTTTCGGCCCTGCGCAAGGACGTGACGGCGAAGTGCTATGGCGGTGATATTTCCCGCAAGCGCAAGCTCCTGGAGAAGCAGAAGGAAGGCAAGAAGCGGATGAAGCAGTTTGGCAAGATCGAGATCCCCCAGGATGCCTTCATGGCGGTTCTGCGATTGAGCGACGACTAGGTATTCGCCGACCAAACACAGTTTATCTGCATTTTCCGCTCATTCCATCAGGGTAAATCGTTGGAATGTTGTCATTTTCCCCTTGCGATCCATGGGGGTGGTTTTGACCTTACAGGTGGAACGCCTTAGGTTTGTATCCATCCAGGCTGAGCAAAGGGCACCCTCTCCCGAAGGTATCGGGGGAGGGTGTCATTTGTGTGGGTTCATGGATACAGGCCACCCCCATGTGACCAGTATCGACCCCGCAATGGGCGGCGTCAAAAAAACTGACCACAGGAGCGCCGGGGAGGTTTAACGGACTCAGGCATTGCCCCTTCAAAATCGCGGATCAAGCCCGACACGGGGCGCAACTCACCTCCGTATAGGGCGATCCTGCCCTCCTTGTTCAAAGAGGAGGTTCCACCGATCATTTCGCCAGAAGATTTCCAAGGCCAACAGCGCCTCGTCCCCCTCCATTGTC
>JAFIGB010000073.1 GCA_020831705.1 Candidatus Sumerlaeia bacterium
CCCGGATGCGAACATTAGACTCCTGTATATCATCATTGGAGTGGTGCTTGCAGCTAGTCTCCTTCAGGGGATTGCCAATTTTGCCCTGACACAGACAATCAGCAAGGCCGGGCAGCGCCTCATCGCAAACCTTCGCGTCCAGATCCACCATCATGTCTCCCGTCTATCCATCCGCTATTACGATCGTCATCGCAGTGGAGAAATTGTCAGCCGGGTCATGAATGACGTCGAAGGAATTCGCAATCTCGTGGGGACGGGGATGGTCGAGTTTCTCGGGGGCGTTGTTGCCTCGGTGCTGGCACTCATGATCCTCTTTTACCTCAACTGGCAAATGACCCTGGCGATCCTTGTTTTCATCGTGGTCTTTCTTGTGGTCATCGCCTGGTCTTTCATCTCCCTCGGCCCCATTTTCAAGGAGCGCCAGCGACTCATGGGTGACGTTTCCGGGAGATTGACCGAGGGCATCGGCGGCGTACGGGTCGTTAAGTCCTACAACCGGGAGTCCGTGGAGCGCGAGGTCTTTGCACGGGGGGTGGACGGACTCCTTGCCACAATCCTGCGCACCATCAATGGCATCAGCTTCATCGTCCTTTTCAGCTCAATCATGCTCGGGCTTCTCGCCGCCACCATTCTATACATCGGCGGCCACCAACTTCTCGCCGGATCGATGACCACAGGCGAATTGATCAGCTACCTTCTCTACCTTGGATTCCTCATCGCCCCCATGAGTTCCATCCTGATGATCGGCACCCAACTCAGCGAGGTCTTCGCCGGGCTGGAAAGAATGCGCGAGGTGATGGCGGAACCACTTGAGGATTCCGACGAGGAATCCCGCGAACCGGTTCCCGACGTTCGGGGCGAGGTGCAGTTCGAGAACGTGACCTTCTCCTACGAGGAGGGAAACCCGGTCCTGCAGGAGGTTTCCTTCACGGCAACACCGGGAACAGTCACGGCGCTCGTTGGCCCTTCGGGAAGTGGCAAGTCGACCCTCATTGGCCTGGTTGCCTCCTTCCACCAACCCGATTCAGGGCGCATCCTGATAGACGGCCGCGACATGGCCACGCTTCGGCTTCACGACTTCAGGGCGCACCTCGGCTGCGTCCTTCAGGACAACTTTCTCTTCTCGGGAACGATTCGGGAAAACATTCTGTACGCACGCCCCGACGCCCATGAGGAGGATCTTGTGGATGCCTCCCGGCGCGCTCATGCCCTGGAATTCATTCAGGAATTCGCCGATGGCTTCGACACCTTGATTGGCGAGCGGGGAGTCCGTCTATCCGGCGGCCAGCGGCAGCGTCTCGCCATCGCCCGCGCACTTCTTGCCAATCCGCGACTCCTTATCCTCGACGAGGCGACCAGTTCCCTCGATTCGGAATCGGAGGCACTCATTCAGCAGGGACTTCATGAACTCATGGAAGGGCGCACGACCTTCGTCATTGCCCACCGTCTCTCCACCATTCGCGAGGCGGACCAGATTCTTGTCCTGGAGGACGGCCGCATCACCGAGCGGGGCACCCACTCCGAACTGCTTGCCAAACGCGGGCGGTACTTCGAAATGTATCAATGTCAATACGGCCAGGATGCGCTGTTCATTGATGAAAACGGAAGCAGCACAAACAGCGAAGAGGACTTGGAGGAAACAACGGACCGTTCCGCAGAGCGGCGCCAGAAGGTCGAAAAGTTTTCAAAATTTCTAAGTGGTGAGTAGACGAACCTACGTCGAGACCGGAGCGGAGGCAGCAAGGGACTCGAAGATGGAACGTCCATCCTCGCCTCCCAGGATCGCCTCCATGGCCCGTTCCGGGTGGGGCATCATGCCAAGGATATTCCCGCGGTCGTTGATGATTCCGGCAATATTAGAAACCGACCCATTGGGGTTGGCTTCATCGGTGATCCGGCCATCTTCGGCGCAATACCTGAAGGTAATTTGATTGCCATCCTCAAGCCGCTTCAACCCATCGCCGTCGATCGTATAGTTCCCTTCGCCATGGGCGATGGGGATGCGCAGGACACGTTCCCGGCTGACGGATCCCGTGAAGGGACTCGTCGTATTTTCCGCGCGAAGGTGGGACCATGTGCAGTGAAAGTGCAGCCCCTTGTTGCGGACAAGCGCACCGGGGAGAAAACCCGCCTCGCAAAGAATCTGGAAGCCATTACAGATCCCCATGACAAGACCACCCCTGCTGGCGTGATCGCGAATGGAGGCCATGGCGGGGCTGAACCGGGCCAGGGCGCCGCACCGAAGATAATCCCCGTAGCTGAATCCGCCGGGAATGAAGATGATATCCACCTGCTCGTCGAGGGAGTTTGTATGCCACAAGGGGACAAGCTCCCACCCCATCAACCTGATGGCCCGGTGCATGTCCTGATCACAATTGGAACCGGGGAAAGTAACGCAGGCGGCCTTCATCGTCATCATGCGTTCTCCACTTTTTCGTTCAGTACTTCCACCGTTGCAGATTCCTGGGCACCGGTGACAAGGATATCACAAAGGCCAAAAAACAGGCCGGTCTCGACGACACCGGGAATCTTCAGAAGGTCATTGTCCAGCTTCTCGGGATTGTCTATATGGTCCTGGAAGATCACGTCAACAATGTGATGACGCTCATCGGTTTCATAGGGTTCGCCGACACCATCGGTGCGCAGGTGGGCACGACAATCGGGGAGGAGTTTTTCAATTTCTGCCAGGATGACATCACTACCAAAGCGGACGATTTCAACGGGAAGGGGGAATCCACCCAGCTTTGCGACCTTCTTGGTGGAATCGATCATGATGACGCGGCAGGCGGAATTGGTGGCGACCAGTTTCTCGCGGAGGAGTGCTCCCCCACCGCCCTTGATCATGCGCCCCTCGGGATCCACCTCGTCTGCGCCATCGAGATAAATGTCAATGGGATGAGCCTTGGAAAGGGGAAGGATGGGAATGCCGAACGACTTGGCCATTTCCTCGGTTCTTGAGGATGTACAGACAGCGCGGATTTCCAACTCACCCGCCTTCACGCGGGCACCAACTTCCTGAATCATCTTGGCCGAGGTGCTTCCGGTCCCCAGACCGACAATCATTCCCGACTTGACCATCTCGGCGGCGCGGCGGCCTGCCATGATTTTTTCCTGGTCCAGCATGAGTGCAACTTTCCTTCCGCTCCTGAGTTGACATTGGCCGCAATCCATACGGATTACGGCCATCGTGTCATCGAAGCCCTTTGAGTACCTGCTTCAGTTGTGATGCGTTGTGTTCGACGTTGATCACTTGTCCTCGTCGTCATCCTCGGAGTCGTCGTCGTCGTCGCTGTCCTTGTCGTCATTGCCCTCGTCATCGGAGTCGGAGGAATCGTCCTGCTCCTCCTCATCATCCCCGTAACCGAGGATTTCCATGGAAAGGCCGGTGCCGCTTTTCTTGGCGCGTTCCTTGTCCTTGGCGACCTTCTTCTTGTGCATCTGGCGAAGGGCCTCGTTGATCTGCTCGAGAACCTGGGTCTTGCTGACCTGACGGATGTAGGAAATTTCATCGCACAGGAACTTCTTCGCCTGGTCCATGATTTCCTTTTCCTTCCCCTTCAGGTCATCTGCCTGGTCGAGGATGTAGAGGTCACGGAGGAGGCGGGCGATCTTCATCGGATCACCGGACTTCATGATTTCGCGGTAATTGCTGTATTGGAGCCGCGCATCGTCGCGATTGGGGGAAACGGGCTGCTTGAGGGAGGCAAGAACCTTCTTCACATCGTCGCGGGACATTGGACGGCGGATGTTGCGATTTTCGATCTGGTCGGCGGGAACGTAGACCTTGGCGTTGTTGGCCTGGAAGATATAGACGGTCATGTCCTGGCCGTCCACACGCATCCGGCGCATGCCTTCCATGGTGCAGATTCCGTTTGTCGGCTCGATGACCGTCTCGCCGATGTTGAATTTCATCATGTCGTGATTTGTCCTGGCGGAAAATTCTGGTTGCCCGAAGGCGAAAACCTACCCAACCGACTTGCAGTCTCAAGCCGGGCCGGGAAGGTATCAGGTTGCGACACCCCGGGGGAAGGGAAATCGACACCGTCGCCCCGGGGAAAATCAGGTTATCAGGTCAGGGACTATTTGTCCCGGAATTTCGAGGCAGCCTCCGAGAAGGAAAGCTTGAGGGATTCCCAGGCCATGTCGACGCCTTCCTTGATCGATTCAAAGGCATCGTCGCTCGTGGAGGCCAGCTCCGAGAGTTTCGCCTTCACGGCCTCCATTTTCTTCTCCAAGCCCTCGATTTCCCTCTTCAGATCGAGTCTGGCATCGGCAGTGGCCCCTTCGGCCTTTGCCCGCATCTTATCCAGATCTGCCTTCCATTCCTTCAGTTTCGCTTCCAATTTATCCTGATAAAGTTGTTTCTCATTCATTTTTTCACTCCTTTTGGTCTGGGGCGATTTCCTACTGCAAAATAGAGCATTAGTAAAACTCCACTCACGAAGCCGCCGATAGTGGTCAGCAATAATAGGAGAATCACGGGCGTCTCGACGACAAACCAGAGGAACCGCGCCTCGACGGGCGAGGTGTTCTGGATGATCAGGAGCGCCAGCATCAGGCAGCACGCCAACAGGGCACCCAGTTTGAGGTTGTTCTTCTTTTTGGAAAAATCCATCAAGCGGGCCCCGTTCAAGATCTGCTCCCCTCCAGGAGGGGAGGTCCATTACCGACGCAATGACGGTGCCGGGCGTCAGCTGCTGGAGGAAGCAGCAACCCCGCCAAGGTCAACAGGGACCTCGGAAGCGTCGCCCCACAATCTTTCCAGACGGTAGAAGTTCCGGGCCTCGGAACTCATCACGTGCACCACGACGTCCCCATAATCGAGTGCCATCCAATTGGCACGGCGATCCTGATCATCGCGGGTGACCTTCATGCCCGCCTTTTTGAATCCCTGGTTGATCCCGGAGCAAATGGCGTTGAGCTGGACCCTGCTGTTACCGGTGCAAATGACAAAGGCGTCGGCAAAGTTGCAAAGTCCCCTCACGTCAAGAATGATAATGTCTTCGGCCTTTTTTTCGTCGGCCAGACGAGCGGCCAGCGCCGCCTTCTGGAGAGTATCAAGAGTAGAAATGGGAGTTACTCCTTTCTGGAGGCAAGTAATTCGGGAGAGTGTTGAAGGCTTTCCAGCCATTCGGCCATATCCAAGGTCCTGCTGTGCAGTGCTTTTCCCTGTCTTTCGATGGCGGCAATTTTGTTTCGGGCGACGTCCAGCGCCGCCTCCCGCACCGATTCCCGGGAAAGCACCCGTTTTCTCATTTCAAACACGTGACGAAAGTTTCTGGAGGGCTCGATAAAGTCCGACACGAAAAGTACCAGCCCAAGATCACTCATCCCCGGCGTCCCCGTCGTATGCCACGCCACCGCCTGGGCGATGTCCATGTCCTCAAGCCCCAGTTCATCAATGGCCCATACGGCGGCGGCCACGCCATGCCATAATTGGGGGTGTTCCAAATCCTCGTGGGACACATCAATGATCCCACGGTCGAGGAAACCGCGGAGCTCGGCCTTTGGACGCTGCTTCATGATGTCATGGAGGAGGGCTGCCAGAAGGGCCTTCCGGGGATCAATACCCCATTTGACAGCGCAGTGACAACTGATGGCCTCGACACCAAGGACGTGTGTCAAGCGGCCGGGAGACAGGGTGGTTGCAGCCTGTTTGCGGAGGATCGAGAAGATATTCGGTGTCGTTATTTCCAAGGAAGCCCTTTCAGTGCTGGTCCTTCAACCTGCTGGAAGTATCACACAACGCATTCCCCGGTTCAAGTGAAAAACTGTGGGCATGGCAAGTTGTGAAAAGTCTCATCCGACGGTCCATATCAATGCAGTTTCCACGCATTCCCGGCTAAGGGAACCGCACCCCACCGAAATCCCCCCACCCGGGTTCCCTTCTCGAGGGTCGTTGAGGAAAACCGCCCATGATATCCAATCCCGGCTCTTCCATGGGTGAAGGTTGTGTCGTGATGCGACAGAATCTCCTCGTCGTTCAGATGGTAGGAAATGGTCTCCCCATCGCAAACGATCCGGAAAAGATTCCACCCGCTTTCCTCCAGGGTGACCGGTGTTTCCAGCCAATTTGTGGTTTCTCCGTCAAGGACCTTCCCGGCGATGATCCCCCCATCATGGCTGTCAAAAGCGAGAATATAATTATTCCCGTTCCCGTATCTCGGAGCATCAAACGCGCCATTGCCCCGGTCCCGTGCAAAGATTCCCACCCGCTCGGTGCCATCGGCATCAGGGCGATATTCCGTATATATCCATGCCTCCACGAAATAGTCGCGGTCCCATCGGTTTCCGATCCGAACGGTTTCAAAGCCTCCCGTGGGGTCATGGACGACCATCACGTGGCCATCACCCCCCGGCGAGGCGGGCTCGAAGGGCTCGACATGATTGGGCGTAAACTTGTCGTCCCACGGCAATTCGCGCCCCGAGGCCGGAAAGGTGTCGGTCTCCACTCCAAGCGGTTCAGCACGCCCTCCACGGGTGAGCATGATGACATTCGACAACGCCCGCTGAATCCCACCCGATGGGCTGTTCACCATTTCCCCGCCGATGACCATGGTGCTGGAGCCACCCCCGTCGAGATTCACGGCCTCCGTTGCCCCAAGCTCGTCGATGAAAAACTCGGCCATTTCCACAAAGGACATGCCGACACTTTCCGTGGAGCGCCCGTCTATAACCACGAGATAGCCATGGCTGTCATTCCAGGCGATGGCCGTCCGCGGATGTCTCCCCATGAACCCCGCCCCGAAGTTCCAGGTGGAAGTTGCCGGTTCCCCGTCCCGGACGATCCAGCCCGCCCCATCCACCATCATACGCGCGTTGTTGTAGTTCTGGTCGGCTAGACGGAAGCGCCAGGATACCGTGTCCCCAACGGATACGTTGTTGAGAAGTACAGTCGCCCTGTCATCACGAGCCGAAAGAACGGCACCCTGGGCAGGAATGGGATTGTTGCGCGAATCGGCACCCGTCCTGATTGCCGTGACGGTGCCGGAAAGCCACTTGCCGGGTCGGGAGGGGTAATTGACACCCTCAAGGATGACCTCCACACCATCGGCGGTGGTGGTGGTCGATGGGCCCCAATCAGTTGTATAGAGAACCAGTGTGTTCTGCTGGCGGATGCCATTGAGGATGTCTATATCGGTTGTGGAGGCGTCGGAAAAACGCAGTCGCCTTTCCTGGAGGGCAGGGTTGAGCTGAATGCCCATGCCACCGTCATCGTACCGGGTGAAAACCGGCCAGTTTCGTCCCGCGTCGGGTGTCTGTATATAATGACCACCGGTGGCCAGGTTGCCGATGATGTCAATCCCCGACCCAAAGAAGGAGGCATTGATGGCGCCCAGGACCTCGGTTTCAGGCGGTGCATCGTGGAGGTCGGCAATCGTCGTGGCATGCTGTCTTGACGGAAAGTTCCTGCGACCAAAGGGAAATCCCATCTCCAGCTCAAGGGACGGGTCGGAACGATCGAACTTCAGAACATGAACATTGTTGGGATGATCCGTCCGGATCAATTCATACCCAACGCTTGCGGGAAGGAGGGATGACTTCGTCCCGGCAAAGCCGTGGGCGGTCACACCCAACGCCACGACAAGGGAGGCAGTTACAAATTTCGATTTGCAGAACAACAGCATGATGTCATTTCCTCCCGAACAGGTTGATCACCACCGTCAGGATGATGCTGATGACAATACATGTCACCACGGGGAAGTAAATCCCCATCCCCTCCCGTTCGACACGAATATCACCGGGGAAGCCGCGAAAACCCAACTTGCCCGCAAGAAGGAGGGTGACACCAACAACCATCAGGAGGGCGCCAGTGATGAGGATCCACTTCCCAAAAGTTTGTATATCCACGATGAGGCCTCAAATCTTCCCTGTGATCAGTCTCCAGGCGAGTATCGCCGCACCGACGCAGATGAAGGAATCAGCAATGTTGAATGTCGGCCAGTGCCAGGCCTGCTCGTTGAGAACCACGTAGGCATCGATAAAGTCCACGACATAACCCCGAAAAAACCTGTCGTACATGTTACCAACAGCTCCTGAGAGAATCATGGCGGTGGCAATTCTTCCCCAGACTTCACCCTTCGGCAACACGCGCCAAAACCAGAGAAGCCCGATGGTGGCAGCCAGGCTGATGAAGGCGAGCAGGGTTGTGTAGCCGTAGAGAATACTAAAGGCCGCGCCTTCATTTTGTGCGTAATAGAAACGGAGGAACCCGGGTATAATATCGATGACCGGCGTCTGGGCGGCAATTTCCGGAGGCACCTGATAGCCATACCATTCCGGCTTGAGAGCCTGAAGCGCCCAAATTTTCGTGACAAAATCAGCAATCAGGCCGAAGAGAAAAACGCCCAGACTGGCCTGCCAAAGGGACCAGTAGCCCCGTTTCCAGAATGGAAGCTCGGCCTGGCGCTTTTCCTCCTCGGTCAGTTCCTTTTTCTCTTCCTTGACGGCTTGGGTCACCGCAACCTCTCAAATTCGGGTGATACTGTCCGAAGAAATAAACCCGTGGGAGCCGTCTGCACCCCGAACACGAACAAAGCCGCGGCGGGGGGCCTCAAGAACCTCCAGGATCGTCCCCGCGGGAAGTTCCATCTGGGCGGTGGATTGATCCGATGGTTCACTGCGGGTCACGGAACCGTCGACCATCACCACTGCCTCGTTTCCACCAATGCGGGCCGAATGGTTCAACCAGCCCAGGAACCCGGTGCCAATGGCAAAAACAAAGGACCACGCCAGGACCGCCACCCAGTGCCCCCGCGTTTCCCTCTGGGTCGAGGCAAGGGCCTTTGCCAGGGCTAGACAACCGAGAAGGAAAAGCATCTGGGCACCAAGGAACCATTGTCCCGGGGTGCTGTATCGCAGGAGTGCCATCATCATTTCATCGGTGAAGCTTTCCACGGCAATATTCGTCTCGGGGGAGACAAAGTTGAGGCTTTGCAGGGCACGATTGTACGTGGGATCCAGTTTCAGGGCGCGCTTGTAATAAAGGACGGATTCGCCGGAGCGACCAGCACGCCAGGCCGCAGTGCCCGCATTCGTCCAAAGTGATGGGGTTTCGTAGCCCCCTTCGATGACCCGCAGGTACCATTGAAGGGATCGGCTGTAATCTCCCCGCTCGAAGGAAAGATGCGCCGCTTCGAGGACCGAATTTGCCGACTCAATATCACTGACCTGACCGGGATCATCAATCCCGCGGGCCTGAAGGGGAAGGAGGAGAAGAACCAGAATGGGAAGAAGGTAACGCATCGGAATTATTCAGCCTCCCCATCGAGCGAGATCAGCAGGCTTTCCGCACGTTTGAGGGCCGACTCCCGCGCCTCCCGGGTGTCCTCCGCCGGGGAATAGCGAATCCCGTCACAATGGTTGAGTAGATCACAAAGTTCCTTCACCACGGCCTCATCAGCCCCGGTGGCACCAATTTCCTCGACGATGTCGTCCACCTTCAACCCCTTGGCGGATCGCCCGAGACGTCCGGCAACGAACTCCCGGATGCCCCCCGAAAGGGTCACATAAAATTCATCCCGGGATTCGACACCCAGCTTCTCCTTCGAATCACGAAGGGCTTTCTCCATCTCCCTGCGCGTGCGCTTCATGCGCATGGATTCGGTTTCCACCGAACCGCGCCGCT
>JAFIGB010000348.1 GCA_020831705.1 Candidatus Sumerlaeia bacterium
AATCCAATGCGGAGCCACGCCCACATCCCCGTTCCGGCAAGGACCAGATGAAACAGGTTCATCACGTTCATTCCCGCATGGGCGGGAAGGAGTGCATATACAAGCCGCTCCGGGGGATAAAAGACGGCATGCTGGAGGGAAGCATGGAGCGGCACGCCAAGGTAGGAGCGGAAGTTCCACAGGGGAACGACCCCATGCTGGTGGATGGATTCCTGGATGAGGATCTTGACGGGCCAGAACAGGTTGGCGAAATCCCCCCCCGACTGTATTGATGTCAATACAAGGAGGGGATGGTAGAAGACGACGACGAGGAGGGCGCAAATGGCGCACTCGCGGATGGCTTGGCGGCTGGCGTGGCTCGTCATCATCGGTCCCGGAAAATGGAAACGTGCCGCCCGGAACGGAGGCGGCACGTGGGTCGTCTATCACGTTGTTGGATCATTCCGCGACACGGAGGGATCAGCTGTCCTTCTGGCGTTCCTTCGCCTCGCGAAGGGCATCACCAAGGGACATGCCGCCCGGCGTGGAATCGTTCTTGTTGAGGTAGGGCTTGATCTGTTCCTTCTCGGCGTGGCGAAGGGCTTCGCGGCGCGAGAGGGAAATCTTCTGGGCCTTGCGGTCGACCTTGATGATCTTCACCGTCACCTCGTCGCCCGCCTTGAGAACTTCCTCGGGGACTTCGATGCGCTTGGTGTCAATCTGGCCGATGTGGATGAGGCCTTCAAGCCCCTCGGCAAGCTCCACGAAGGCACCAAAGCTGGCGCAACGGGTTACCTTGCCCTGCACGATCGAACCGGTGGGGTTGGCCTTGATATACGCATCGTAGGGGGAATCGGTCAGCTGCTTGACGCCCAGGCTGATCCGGCGCTTGTCGTAATCGATCTTCAGCACCTCGACGTCGATTTCATCACCGACCTTGAGGTGTTCCTTCGGATGGCCAACACGCTTTTCCCAGCTGATGTCGGAAACGTGAACCATGCCCTCGATGGCGTCATCGAGGCGGATGAACGCGCCGTAATTCTTCAGGGAGGTTACTGTTCCGCGGACCTTGGCACCCGTGGGGTAGGACTTTTCGATGCCCTCCCAGGGGTCTGCTGCCAATTGCTTCAGGCCAAGGGAAAGGCGCTTTTTCTCGCGGTTGATCTCCAGCACCTGGCAGGTGATCTCGTCGCCCTCGCGAACATGGTCCTGGGGGCGCTTGTTGCCGGGGTTCCACGACATGTCCGCCACGTGGATCATTCCCGTCAGACCTTCCTCCAGATGGACGAAGGCGCCGTAGGACTGGATGGCAACCACCTTGCCCTGAACGGCCGAGCCGATCGGGTAGCGCTCGTCCACCACATCCCAGGGATTTTCCGTGAGACGGCGGCGGCTGAGGGTGACTTTTTCCTCCTCCACCGACACGTTGAGGATCTTCAGTTCAATTTCCGAGTTGGACTTCAGGGCGGTCTTCGGGTCGCAGCCACGATCCCAGGAGACTTCCTCGCGGGGAATGAAGCCATCGAGGACTCCAAGGTCGACAAAAACGCCAAAATCCTGGGCTGCCTTCACGCGACCGGTGATCACCTGGCCGACCTCGAGTTTTTCGAGGAAGCCACGGCGTTCCTCGCTGCGGCGCTCCACGAGGAGTTCGCGGCGGGAAACAACGGCGCGGTTGCGGCGGGGATCAAATTCCTTGATGCGGGCCTCGATTTCCTGGCCCACGAAGGCATTGAGATCCTGAACCTTGTTGATGTCCACCTGGCTGGCGGGCATGAAGGCGTCGAGCCCGATATCCACCATGAGGCCACCCTTCACCACATTGGTGACGGTTCCCTTGATGGATTCATTGGCCTGGAAGATGGCCTGAATGGCGTCCTGTGCGGCGCGGTTTCTTGCCTGACGATGGCTGAAGGTGGGGTCGCCCCCCTTCATGCCGGTCTGAACGACGGGGATGGTGTCGCCCTCTTTGACCTGGGGAACCCCGCCGACGACGGGGAATTCGTTGATGGAGATGGAAGCCTCGGCCTTGCCACCGTAGGAGATCAGAACCTTGTCCTCGCGGATTTCCACGACTGTCACTTCGACCAGTTCCCCACGGGAAGGGGTTGAATCCCCACCCATGTGCTGTTCGAGCAGGGCAGCAAAATCCTCCTCATCCGGGTCGGATGATTCGTTGCCTTCCTCGGGATCATCGGGAAGGCTTGAGGAGGTTTCCTCCTCGCTGCCGGTGACTTTTTCTTCGGGTTCGTGGTTTTTGTTTTCGGGCTCTGGCGTCATGGCCTCGTGGCTCCTTTGATTACTCGCCATTCATCTCGCGGAATGTGGTGGTTTTGGTGATGAGGTTTCGGTTGGTCTCAAAATCATGCCGGTTGCAGGGCTGAGTCCCAAACTTTGACAAGTGGGTAACCCATGGTTCAACGCTTTTTTGACACATTGGGCTGGTGGGGCCGAATTTATCGTCCTCCACTGGTGGACGCATGGGCCTCTCGCTGGTGATTGGCAAAGAGCTCGTTGGCCTCAACCAGCGAGCAAATGATCGCCACAACGGTCTGCAGATCATACCGTGTGGTGTCGAGGACGACGGCATCGGAGGCCAGACGAAGGGCTCCCCAGGGGCGCTTGCGGTCACGCTCATCGCGCTCCAGAAGGGCCCGGAAAACATCGCGCTTGTCGGTCGTCTTGTTCAGTTGACGCAACTGATCCTCCCGTCTCCGGGCGCGCTCGAAGGGGGTGCCGTCGAGGTAAATCTTGCAGGCGGCATGGGGAAAAACCACCGTGCCGATGTCGCGTCCCTCCACAAGGGATGGGCGCAGGCGGCCAATTCGCTGCTGTTCCTCCACCAACGCCTGGCGGACGAACCGGCTGTCAGCAACGTGGGTCACGTAGCGGCTGACCTCCTCGTCGCGAATCGCGAGGGTCACATCCTCGCCCCCCAAAAGCACCTTCCCGCCGGGAAGAAGCTCAAGCTGGAAGGTTGCTGCAATCTCGCGCAGCCCATCCTCGTCCGGTGAATTATCACGAAACCGCCGCATTGCCTCAAGGGCCACGGCGCGGTACATGGCACCGGTATCGAGGTGATGAAGGCCCAGACGGGCCGCCACCTCACGGGCCACGGTGGATTTTCCAACACCCACAGGCCCGTCGATTGCCACAACGAGATCACGCTCGGTCACTGCGAAATTCACCATCTCCAAAATATGGGCTGGGTTCCCCTCCCAAACTGTCACCGTGGAAAAGAGTGGCAACGTCACCCCCCACCCGGCAAGTGGAATCGGGGCATCCCTGCGATCATGGCAATTTCAGACTAAAATTTGATACTGTCAGGCGGCGTATTGTCTCAGGAGGCCAATGACGATCCCCTGGATTTCCACATCACTGGCCCTTGCGTGAATGGGTTCCATGGAGCTGTTTGCCGGCTGAAGGCGAATCAGGTCCTCCTTCTCGCGATAAAAACGCTTCACCGTGGTTTCAAATCCATGAACCAGGGCGACAACGACCTGGCCGTTGCGGGCACTCTTCGTGCGCTCCACGATCAGCATGTCACCGGGATGGATTCCATCCTCGATCATTGATTCCCCACGAACACGCAGCACGAAGGTATTGTCGGCATCACGGACGAGATCGGCGGGGACGGAAAGCCGCTCATCGTCGGTTTCCACGGCATCAATGGGGGCACCGGCAGCAACGGTTCCCTTGATCGGGAGTTTGTAGGCGGCGTCCAACTCGGCATTGACCATATCGGGGCGCCCCAGGTCACCGACCAGTTCAATGCCCCGGCCACGATTCCAATGACGGCGCAGGAGCCCCTTTTCGGCGAGATTGCTCAGGTGTTTGTGCACCGTGGCGAGGGAGGAAAGGTCCAGTCCACGGGCGATTTCCTCCAGCGAAGGGGAGTAGGAGTTTTCCTCGATGAAATTCTGGATGAATTCAAAGACCTCGCGCTGCCTGCGTGTCAGATACATGGTGATCTCCTGGGCCGGGTGGGATTCGTCTTCCCTTCGCCCGGTACAATCCGGCGAAAGAATGGTGAATGTCAAGGGCAAATCTTTCGCGAAACGCCCCGTGGAATGTTGCTTTCCCCGGTACTGGAAATCCCGGCGGGGTGGGTGCCGTGATGGTGTTGAACAAAATCGCC
>JAFIGB010000351.1 GCA_020831705.1 Candidatus Sumerlaeia bacterium
GGCTGGGATCCATTGGGTTTTTCCAGGAGCCGATCAAGCACTCCCAGGAATCGTACGATATCAATGGGCTTGGTGATAAAATCCGCCGCACCCGATTCGAGAAGCCGGGTGACCTGCCCGGGTGTGGCGTCGGCACTGAGAATGACAACAGGTATATTCGCCGTGGCAGGATCGTCCTTAAGGCACCGCAGGTTTTCCGACCCATGGACATCCGGCAGGTGCAAATCGAGGAACACGAGGTCGGGCTGGTGCTCAACGGCAAGGTCAAAGCCCAGGCGACCCTGCATTGAGGAGATCAGTTCCACGCCGGGGCAGCGCCGGAGGATGAGTTCGACCAGGCGAAGATTGGAGAGATTGTCCTCTATGTAGAGCACTTTTCCGTGTAGACCTGAAGTCTCAGTCACCGGGGGAATCTCCAGGTCGAACTGTGAATCCACCGCCTGTGATGGGGTGTCCTTCAGGTCCAGGTGGAAGACAGTCCCGGTGCCAACAATGCTCGTCATCGTAATCTTCCCCTCCATGACCTCGGCCAGTCGCTTCGACAGCGGTAATCCCAGCCCCGTGCCCTCGACCAGGGTGCGCTCGGCGCCCAGCCGGTCGAAGGGGTCGAACAACCGGGAATGAAGCTCCTCGGGAATGCCGGGTCCGGTATCGGCTATACTGATGCGATGCATACCGCCGGGAATCGGGTTCAACGTTACCGTGACGCTTCCGCCCTCAATGTTGTATTTGATTCCGTTGGACAATAAATTCAGTAGAATCTGTTTCAACCGCTGATGGTCGGCAAGTACATGTAATTGCACATCAGTATCGATCCCACCCTTCCCGATACCCAAAGATACATTTCGATTAGCGGCCAGGGATCGCATCAACTCAAGACACTCCCCGATAACTGAATGGAGCGAGACCGGCTCAAGCGACACCGAGAGATTACCCGATTCAATGCGGCTGATATCGAGGACCTCGTTAATAAGGGTCAGAAGGTGCGTGCCGCCACGATGAATCTGGGCCACGTTCTCGCGCTGGTCTTCGTTCAAATCGTCAAATTCGAGGAGCTGACTGAAACCGAGGATGGCGTTGAGTGGCGTGCGCAGCTCATGACTCATGCGCGAGAGAAACTCGCTCTTTGCCAAGTTGGCCCGGTCGGCGGCCTCGCGCGCTTCCACGGCTTCCATCCGCGCGAGGCGAAGGACCTGCTCCGCATTTTTACGCTCTGTGACGTCCGTGGCGATGAGACAAATTGCAACCGCAATCCCTGAACCGTCGAGAAGCGGAAAGATCGACGCAGAATAGGTCTCATGCGCAACCTCCAGATCAAAAAAATGAGTGATTCCTTCGTCAATGACCTTCTCCTCGTGCTCATTGAGAAGTTCTTTAATGGCTCCGGGTATCGGCGCCAGCTCGTCATCACTTCGTCCAATCACTTCATTCAACTTGAGCCCGAACAACACCTCCCATCGCTTGTTGACGAGTTGATAGCATTGATTCAAGTCCTTGACCATGATCAGGGCGGGGGAGTGATCAATGATCGACTGGAGCCGCTCCTCGCTTCGCCGCAACTCGACTTCTGCCCAACGGGATTCCGTGACATCGCGCGTGATGGAATAGATGGCCCCGTCCTCAACGCTGCTTATGCAGGTCCACAACAGGATCCTCCATGTGCCATCAGAGGCTCGGTATCGATTCTCGAAACGGGTCTGAGTGCCTCCCTGTCTGAGGTCGGCATCGGCGGCGATCGTCACCTCGTGATCTTCGGGATGTACAAAATCGAGGAATGGCTTGTCGCGTATATCCTCAATCCGATATCCAAGCGTTTGCCTCCATGCAGGATTGATCCGCCTGAAGTGGCCGTCCATATCAATGATGCTGATCATGTCCAGCGAAAGTTCGAAGAACCGTTCACCGGTTTGCCGCGCCTGCTGCCGGTCGGTTACGTCGAGGGCAAAACCGAGCAGGCTCGGCTTATCCGGTTGTCCGGGATCCTCCTCGAGGCGCAGCGCACCCGACAGCCACCGGTACGATCCGTCCTTGTGGCGGAAACGAAACTCGTGGGCGAACTCACCCTGGGCAATCGTGCTGGCAAGGGCGGATTGGAAAGCCTCTGCGTCGTCGGGATGGACGATCGTGGGCAGGAAACCGTTCACACCCAGAATCACATCGGGTGAATGGCCGAGGATCCTCTCCACGTTCGGACTGATATAGCTCATCGCCAGCGTCTGCGCATCGCCCCGGAAAATGATGACAGGCCCCGAGTTGATAAGATGTTCCAGGAACGCGCGTGCCTCGCGTAAATCCCTTGTGCGGCGATGGAGCAGGTTACTGGTCCGGGTGAGTGCCAGTGCCAGTTTGCCAACTTCGTCGGCACCTGTTGGCAACTTCGCCAGTGGTTTTCCATCCCCCAACAATCGCGCGTTTCTTTCCAGGAGCCGCAACCGCCGCGATACACCACCAATGAAAATCATCATTCCAAAGAGGCCGCCTCCCAATCCGACCAAGGTGCACACCAGCACCGTGATGGTAAATCGATTCGCCAGCGTATTATACCGATCTTTACGTTCCTCCTGAAGGCGAATTTCCTTGTCGGACAGCATAAGAAGCTGCATCCGCATTCCCTCCAGGATGTCGCCGATGTTGGCAAACACCTCCACCAATTGTATATCATCGCGGCCCTCCTTACCCTTGGCTTCCTTCAAGGACCTTAGCTCCGTCACATACTGCTCCTGCAATAGTGCGAGGCGCGAAACCATCTCCATGACCGTCTCGTCAGCCACCTGTTCCGCCAGCATCGCCAGTTGCACGGGAGCGGCCTCCAGCGCCTCGTCCAAAAGTGCCAGTTCCTTCGCATTCCCCGTCAGGAAATAACGCCCCAGCGCCCCTCCCGCCTCCTCCAGGGAGATTCGAAATCGATGAGCGATCAGGCGCACTTCGAGTGTATGCTCCACCCACTCACGCGCTTCCTCCTTCGCGTGATTTTCCTGAATGACAGCAATGGCCATCACAAGTAGCGCAAGTACCGGAAAAGCAACGACAATCAGCCCTTTGACAAGAAGTTGCTGATCCGCCCAACGATTGATCAAGGTTCGTTGAGGTGGTTCTGACTCTGATTTTGAACGATTTTCCATTTTGATGTTTGGGCCAATATCCCTTAAAAATATATTTATCAAATGATATTTGGCAATGCAACCAAAAATACCAAATTGTCTTTGGTCTTACCAATTGCGCACTGCGTAATATTGCGCTTACACATCTTATGTCGGAGCGTATAGCACGTGACATTGTTTCGACAGTTCTACCACGAGCTTGACGAAAACCCCCGAAGGGGATCATGGCCACAAGGTATATACCGATTGGGGAAATTGGAATATTCGACTGACAGTCTTGGGAGACTCTGCGTCGGCGGCCGCGGTTAAACGCGGGAGGGACCACCGACGTGGCACCGCCCCCCGGAGGGATTTATCCTTCCGGGGGGCGGTTTAATGAATTTGTATTGGGTTGTTTACTTGTGTGGGAGAAGAAGGATCAGAGGGTGTGCGGTTGACGCCGACTGTCTTTCCAGTAAATGGCGTCGGCCACCTGATCCGCCAGGCGGTTCAGGGCAGGTGCATCAGAGTGATTCCCGATGATGCGCACGGTGGCGGTGCGATTTTTTTCCCGCAGGACAATGAGAACGCCCGTCAACTCGGGAGCATCGGACGGCCTGGCCCTGGTGTTGATCTTCATGCGCTGCTGAACCTTGCGCTCGAAGGAGTCCTCGCCGATGGGTTCCTCGATGCCGTCATTGACGACCCGAACCCAATCCTCGACTTCGTTGTATTGGGCACTGGTGAGGTTTGCATTGGGCAGGGAGCGAAGAAAGATGCGCTTCTCGGCATCGGCATCGAAGCGGAAGTCGCGGGGTGGGTTGGGGTCGACGGAAATTTCCAGCCGTGTGCCGGGGATCGAGACCACATCATGGACGACCTTGGTCCGGCCCTTTTCGACGACGGGGAAGCCGTCCCCAAGGGTGTAGGCGACCGGGCCGATTTCGACCATGTGGTAGGTGTCCACATCGTGGACCGCGACGGGAAGTTTGCTGGCGCATCCGGCAACAACAACCATGAGTAGCATGGCTACAAGGCCCCTGGAGGCTTGGCGTATGAAGGCAGGTGTCATGAAGTTCGGCTCCTGGGCACCGGGACGGTGATCGGTCCCAACACTTCGCCGTCACCGACCCCGCGAGGTAAAGTCAAATCTTTCCCGTTCAGGCAATGGGAAGGACTCAGGGACATGACGCCGGGGATTCTTCGTCCGTGCTGTGGTCCCGGAACGACGGGAGATCCCTCAGGAATCGCAAAACCAGCCGTGGGGTGCTTTTGCCTTTGACATTCACCGCACCGGGTCGAAACAAAGACGAAACGCCGTGGGGAGCAAGACACGCCCAAGTGACCAATTCACCCGCCTTTGATCAATCACCGATGGATTCCCGGGAACGGGAGTTGGAAAATTCCCTGCGGCCAAAGAGCGTCGCCGAATTTGTCGGCCAGGGTGCCATTGTCGACAAGCTCCGGATCTTCATTCAGGCCGCACGCCAGCGGGGCGAGGCCCTAGACCATGTCCTGCTTTACGGTCCCCCCGGCCTTGGAAAGACCACCCTGGCGACGATTATCTCGGGCGAAATGGGCACCGGCCTGAAGGCCACCAGCGGCCCGATTATTGAACGCAAGGACGACCTGGCGGCGATCCTCACCGAACTCAAGCGCGGTGATGTTCTCTTCATTGATGAAATTCATCGTCTCAACCGTGTGGTGGAGGAATGCCTTTACCCTGCCCTTGAGGACCGCAAGATAGACATCCTCATTGGCGACGGCCCCCATGCGAAGTCCATCAAGCTCGATCTCGAACCCTTCACCCTTGTTGGAGCGACCACCCGGGCGGGGATGCTGACGGGGCCGCTCCGGACACGGTTCGGCATTACATTGCGCCTGCAATTTTACAGCGTCGCGGAGCTTGAAAAAATCATCATTCGCAGTGCCGGTCTGCTCCAGACGCCCATCGAAAGTGAGGGCGCCGGGGTGATTGCAGCCCGTTCGCGGGGCACACCAAGAATTGCCAACCGTCTTCTTCGGCGGGTACGCGACATTGCCCAGGTACGCCATGAAGGGGTCATCACGCCGGAGATTGCCCTGCAGGCCCTTGATCTTCTGGAAATCGACGAGATGGGCCTCGACCTTCCCGACCGCGCGTTTCTTGCCTGCCTCATTGACAAGTTCGGTGGTGGACCCGTGGGGTTGAATACCCTTTCCGTGGCCCTGAGCGAGGACGAGGACACGCTCATCGATCTCGTGGAGCCCTACCTGATCCAGATTGGTTTTGTCGCCCGCACCCCAAGGGGGCGCGTTGCCACGTCCGCCGCCTGGAAACACCTTGGCCGGGAACCACCCCCATCAATGGGCGAGGAAATCAATGACCAGGTGGACCTCTTTCGGGAGGAGCCATGAGCATCCCGGAAAAGCCGTGGTACGAGACCGCCTTCGGGGAGGATTACCTGCGGCGGTATGCCCATCGTGACGAGGATGAGGCCCGCCACGGGGTGGCCCTTCTGGCCAGACAGGGCGATATTGCCCGGGGCCGGCGGGTTCTTGACCTTTGCTGCGGAGCGGGTCGCCACCTCGGGCCCCTCGATACCCTTGGGGGATGGTCGATGGGCGGGGATCTGTCCATGGCGCTTCTTCGCGAAGCCACCGCCACCCACCCGGTCGTGCGCCTCGACATGCGCCATCTGCCCTTTCTTAACGAAAGCTTTGCTGTTGTGAGCAATTTTTTCACGGCTTTCGGGTATTTCGATGAGGACGAGGAAAACCTTTCTGTCTTCGCCGAGGTTCACCGTGTTCTGGAGAAGGGAGGCTGGTTTTTCCTCGATTTCATGAATGTGGTGCCGGTGATCCGGGAATTGGAGGGAAAGGGGGGGCGCGATGAGGGGGAGACGGTGGATGGCCAGGGACGGCGCTGGCATGTGACAAGGCTGTTGACCCGGGGTCCCCGTGTGGAAAAAAAGATGGTTAGTTTGGAATCGCCATGTGGATCTTCAATAAGTGAATCGGTACGGTTGTTCCGTGAAATGGAACTGGTGGAAGGGTTAAACAAGGTTGGTTTTGTTGTGCAAAAACGGTATGGATCCTACCTTGGTGATGACTTTGACGAGGTATCCAGTCCCCGGTTGATTCTGGTGGCGTGTAAGGCCAAGTAAATATTTTCGGGATTTTTGCAGTGGTTTGCACCGTCTTCTCTTGACCGTCCCGTGGCCTTCGCTCTAAATTTTGCATGTTGTTGCACATTTGTGCAATCCTCCCCCCCACGAAGGACGATGGAACAATAGACATGGGAACAAAAAAGCCGACGCTCCAAGACATCGCGAATCGCCTCAACATTTCCCCCGCCTCCGTCTCCCGCGCCCTCGCTGACAACCCCCGTATTTCTGCGGGATTGCGCCAGCAGGTCCAGAAAACTGCTGCTGAAATTGGATATGTCCCCAACGCCGCCGCCCGGGCATTGCGTACCAGCAAACCGGACATGGCTGCCCTCATGGTCCCCAATCTTTCCGTTCTCAGGACCGACGGCAATCTCGATGTCCTTCAGGCCATCGACGAGGAACTTGGCCTTCAGGGCATTCGCATGATGGTCGCGTCCTACCATCAGCCCTCCCTCGTGCCCGCCACCATGCGCAAGGTCCTCGCCGACCCGCGGCTCGCCGGGCTTCTGTTCCTGACCAATTACATTACCGAAGAACTCCTCGACATGATCACCCGCAGCCCCACCCCCACGGTGCTCGTCAACGCCTACCCCGAGCGGGTGTGGGAAAAATGGGACGGTATTTGTGTCAGCGGCACGGAAAACCTTTTTGGGGCCGAATTGGCCACCAAGCATCTTCTTGCCAACGGCCACGAGCGCATCGGTGCCCTGGTCTGTGAACCGGGCCAGCGCGACGCGGATCTCCGCGAGGAGGGCTACCTTGAGGCCATGGAGAAGGCCGACCTCGATGTCAGCCCGAGCTTCATGGTGCGTTGTGATTTCCACCGTGGATTTGAAACGGGGCGTCGCGCCATCCACCGCCTCATGGCCTCCTGCGGCGAGGACCGCCCGACAGCGCTGTTCTGCAGCTCCGATGAAATTGCAGCCGGGGCCCTGCGCGGCCTCATGGAGGTCGGCCTCCGTGTCCCCGAGGACATGGAACTGGTCGGCTTCGGAAATCACCCCCTTTCGGTGGCGCTGACTCCGGCACTGACAACGGTAACCCATGACGGCGTCGCAGTGGGACGGGGTGCTTCCCGGCTTTTCCTTGGCCTTCTTGAGGGAAAGACACCGAAGACTCCCGCCGAATCGCAATTCCTTCAACCGGCGGAATTGATCGTCCGTGAATCGAGTGGCAAATTCACCGCACGCAAGTCCTCCCAGCGGCAGCGTGTCCCCGCAGGTGTGGGGCGTGTCCCAAAAGACTGAACCCCAAACCAGACACGGTCTCCTTTCAATCACCAGCCGGGTGGCCAATGGCTGGGTGGGCAATTCGCTCATTGAAATGGCCTGCGGCATCCTCGCGCCCCGCCATCCCTTTTTCGCCCTCGATACCGTCCAATGGACCGCCCCCGGCAACCACCCCCGCCGCGAGGGTCCCGTCCTTGATGCCCACGACCTGAAGGGAATGATCAGCGCCCTTCTTGCGCCGGGAAGTGATGACTTCTCCATCCGCCATGTATTGACAGGTTATCTGCGGACACCGGAACAGGTCGAGGCCCTTGTCCACACACTCCACAAGGGGCCCCATCACCTCGACACGATCATTGTGGATCCCGTTGCCGGTGATAACGGACGTCTATACGTCAGCCCGGACACAGCGGCGGCGCTCCGTGACAAACTTGTCCCCATGGCGGCGTATATACTTCCCAACCTGACGGAGGCCGCCTTCCTGGCCCAAATGGAGGGAGTCGATGATGCCGCCAGGATTGCCACGGTCCTCCTCGACCGATATCCCAACCTCCGCGGTGTCGCCATCACATCTGCTCCCGGCGACCAGCATCCCGACCAGATCGGCGCCCATGTTGCCACACGGGATGGCGCCGAATGGACGGGTGGAAAGTGCCTTCCCGGCCATCACCATGGCACCGGCGACTTTTTTTCCGGCGTCGTGCTGGCACTGGTTGGATCTGGTGGATGCGACTTTTCCACGGCCTGCGCCACGGCAACACGGCTCGTCCGCGAGGCCGTTTCCCTCCACGAGGGCGACGACGCCCTGACGCCCAGACAGATGTATAGACACGTCCTCGCCAACCACTTGGGGGACCGTGCCCCGTCCCGCCTCTGACGGAACCTACCTTTGAAATGTCATTGGTGTGAAGGTCATGCCTGTATATCGCAGGCTTAAAGGACGATGGTCGTCGTGGATGTTGTAGCTTTGGGGGCTTCGCGCCCACCTGGCCTTGATTTCGACAATATTGAAACCGATATGGACATCTTCAGGGTGAAGGTCCAGGCGCGCCACCTTCTTCCGTCCCGGAGGGGCGAGAAATACCCCCTTTTGCACGCCATTGACGCGAATGACAGCCGGGTTGTACGGCGTAAATTCACCGAGGAGCGACTCCAATTCAATCTCAAGCGTTCCGCCTGTATTTCTATCCAGGGTGAACCCGATCACCATGTGGGGGGTTCGTCCCCAGACATGATCCTCGCTGGGAATATTAAAGCCGGAAACCAGATGGGCGGTGTGGTGCTGGCGGCCATCGGGGAGGCGATTGATGGCCCCAACGACACGAAACGTCAGGATGATGGCCAGCAGGGCACCCGCCGCGGCAACGCCCCCGCCAACAAGGAGGGGAATCCTCCATGGACGGGAGGATGACGGCTCCGCTCCGGGGTGTGATGCACCAACAACGGCAAGGGGCAGGAGGCCCATGATGAGCCCCACATGGGCGTACCAATGGAACTGATACGTCGCCGGGCCGAAGGCGATGACAACGAAAGAGGCCGCGACGAGAAGTTCACAGCGCCGAAGTCGGTCCGCCGCATGATAGATTTCCCTGCCGAGGGCCATGAGTAGCACAAGCGCAAAAAGATAAAACCCGTGGCGCATTCCCAGCATGTCACCCACCATCTGCAGGGTGGGAAACCGCCAGGCACCCGAACCTGCCTGGGCAGTGCCTTCCGCAAAAAAGGACCCGATGACACCACGGAGGAAATCCTCCCCCTCGGCACGCGACACGCCGTAGGAAAGGAGCGGTAGAAGAATCATGATCATCAGGAGCGCCGGGAAGGCTTTCCGATTTTCCCGCCACGCCATGATCGCAACAAGGGGGAGGAGCAGCAACCACCCCGGTGTCATGGCAGCGAGCGCCCCCACCAGAAGGGCCACCACCACCCACCACCCCGCGGAAAGGGAAAGACCCAGCGCCACGATCAATGGCCAGTACGGCGCCCAGTAGCCCCACTGGAGCATCCCCATGACGGGGTTGGTAAGGAGCCAGGCACTTCCGGCAATGATCGCCGCAAGGGCAGGCGCTGCCAGGGGACCCCCACCGAATCCGATGCGCCCCGCAGCAACAACAATCAGCCCGGCAAACAAAATCACCCCCGCCATGGAGGCAAACCGCCATTCCAGTCCCCAGGCACGGGCCGTGAGGAAGGGAACTTTCAGTCCGACGGGAAACCTGTTGATCGATGTTCCCTCGGCGCGGGGATATTCGAGACGATAAAGGGGCGTTTCCCCGGCCACCCACCGGGACGTTGCCTGCACCAGCACACCCATGTGGGCCGATTGGAGGGGATCAATGGGGACGCTGAAGATCTGGTCGTGCTGACGCCAGGTAAGGGAAAGCGATCCCGCAAGAAGAAGCACAATCACCGGCACCATGAGGATGCGCGCGGAACACTTGTCGGCCATTCGACAGAGGGACTGGGAAAACTTCGGCGCCTTTCCGGTAAAGAGCGCCAGATGGCCAATCAGGATGGGAATCAGAAAAAGCGGGGCCCAGGGCGTGCCGCCGGGGTTATATTCCTCCAGCAGCGCAAGAAACAGCAATGCCACGCCCGTCAGCAGAAGGGCATGGACCAACAGCCTTGATTTTTCCCGGGATTCTTCCATGGGGGCTCGCGCCGTGGGATGGGAAGGGGAGCCGACTCAGGTCTCACCCACCGGGGAGGTCTCCCGCTCCACCGCAGGATCAACTTCCCCAATGGTTTTCTTTTCCACCCCATCGCGAAGAAGGGCAAACCTTCCTTCGCCGAAAAAAACCGTCCCGGCGCAACAGGCCAGAAGGACAACATTCCGCCCGATCGTCTGCCAACCGACGGACTCCGTGCCGAACAACCCGGCAAAACAGCCGCAGTCGACCTCCATTCCCCGGACAAGAACGCTCCCAAGCCCCAGAATGAAGCCGATATATAGCAGCCCCGCCAGGATGGCGCCCGGCCGTGCCCAGATTCCGAACACAATCGCCAGACCCACAATGACCTCGAACCAGGGCAGGTAGTAGGTCAACGCAGGGACAAAAACCGACGGCACCAGTTTGAAGGATTCAATGGAAAGGGCAAAGGCCAACGGATTGCCGGTCACCTTCAACCAACCGGCCAGAAGGAGGGCGCCTCCACCAACAAGGCGAAGGACCAGCAGTCCAAGACTGATTCCAACATCCGACTTGCTCAACCCCAGTCCCCCTCGCCTTCGACAATGGGAAGGCCGGAATCGAGGATCGCGGGCCAGCCAGGTTCAAAAATCTCGATCTCAAAATACCCGAAGGTTTCCATCATCTCCCGGACGTTGTGCGAAGCGTCGCAATCACCCCCCCCACAATAAATCATGTAGGGAACTTCCGGTGGCAGCATGTCGAGCACCGACGGACGCCCGGACAGGAACGCCTCGAAGGGAAGATGCACCGCTCCCATCAGGTGGCCCTCCCGGAATTCCCGCCGCGTCCGTGCATCCACGAAAAGGGCGCCGCCACTTTCAAACAATTCAATCAGCCGGGCGATTTCCTTCTCGTTGTCCTCGGCGGTGCGTTCCAACGCGGGTTTGCGTTCCGGAGACTTTCCAAAGCTCTCAGGGAGGGGCCGCACCATCGAATGCGCCACGGCAAAAAGCACCGGCACCACAAGGAGGATCCCCCCCCGCATTGCCCATTTTTTTGCCCGAACAACACTCATCGTAATCAGTTTCCGCTCGGCCGGGTCGGACCAGCAACCGGCTGGCGGTTGGGAAGTTGGCGAACCACCACATTGACGGGGATTTCCATCGTCAGCACGTTTTCGCTATTGTCCATTTTTGTTGTGATGGTCGCCACACCGCGGAAGGTTCCGTTTTCATTCGGCGCCTTGATCGTGGCGGTCACCTGCTGGCGACGGGGAAGAATCTTGTTGGTGTCGAAGGAGATCTCCAGATCACCCGCCTCGCCCTTGATGTCGAGAATCTCGAAGCCGTGGGTGGTGCGCGAGGTGAAGGTCACCGTGGAGGAACGCTCCTCACCGGCGGGAATGGAGAGGAAGAACTGCTTGGGGTTGAAATCGACGTCACCAAGAACCCGGCCACGAACGGAGTGACGGAGCGGGTTGGAGCGCCAGTTCGTATCGAGGGTGATTGTGAAGTAAAAGTCGCCCAGGGGCATGGTCTCGGGAATCTTGTATGTATAGACGAGCTCGGTTCCCTCCCGGCCATCCTCGGTGAACGACCGTGACTCCTTCAGTGCGACTTCCACCAGTTCATTCGACGGAGTGACCTTATTGACCTCAAGGGGCTTATCAAGGAAGCTGATGACGGAGAATTCCCCCGAGCCTCCCTCGCCCGGAGCCAGCACGCCCAAATCGGCAAGATGTTCGGGGATATAGACATCCTGAATGATGTCCAGGGAAAGACGGAGCGGGTAATGGGACTGCCGGGGATCGTCGGTTTCCACGGTGATGGTCGTTGTCTGGCGGCCACTGCGGCCCCGGGTGTCGAAGGCAGCCTTGATGACGGAGGACTCGCCGGGAGCGATGCGTTCCTGATTCCCCGAGGAAGCGGTGCATCCGCAAGACGTCCGTACGCGGGTGATGTTGATCACACGGTCCGATGTGTTCCTGAAGGGAAACTCCACATTGACCGAATCTCCCTGGGAGAAACGGCCTGCGTCCATGGAGGTCGATTCAAATTCCAGCGCGGCGGCGCTTGCCGATCCGGGCAGGATCAGTGCGGCGGCCAAAAGGACCATGGCCACCAGTGCATAACGAAAATCAGTGCGGCAGTTCATCAATTCAGTTCCTCCAATCGGGATGCTGTGACATTGCCCGTGGTTGATCAAGACTTCTCACCCCTGGGTGCCGTTTGTTGCAACGGTTTCCGTGTCCAAAACGGCGTTGAGGCTTCCGGATCGAAACCCGGCAAGGTCAAGGGAGACCCAGACAAACCCCAACTTCCTGAATTCCTTCAAGATGGCGGCGCGGTGCTCGAGAAGCAGGGGGAAATCCTCCGGGAGAACCTCAAGACGAGCCACCGTCCCATGATGACGACAGCGAAATTCGCGCAAACCCAGTCCACGCAGCCATTCCTCCGCCCCCGCGACCTGCTCCAGCTTCTCCCGCGTGATTGTTTCCCCGTAGGGAATGCGCGAACTCAGACACGGCGAGGACGGCTTGTCGTGGTTGGGAAGGCCAAAATGTCGCGCCAGCTGGCGGACCTCCTCCTTCGTGATCGCCGCCTCCCGCAGGGGGGACATCACCCCACGTTCGCGCACCGCCCGAAGCCCCGGCCTGTAATCCCCCGCATCATCCGCATTGGAACCATCCAAAACCGCCACCACCCCGCGATCCCGGGCCAAACCATCCAGACGGCCATACAATTCGCCCTTGCAGAAATAACAGCGATTGGCAGGGTTTTCGGCGTAATTCGGAATTGCCAGCTCGCTGTACTCAATCACCTCCAACCGCCAGCCATGGTCACTGGCCAGACGGCGACACAGGGAAATATCGCCTTCCGTATTCGATTCCGACCGCGCCGCCACACACAACACCCGGTCCGTACCCAGTGACTTCGTGGCCACATGAGCCATCACCGACGAATCCACCCCTCCCGAAAGGGCCACCAAGACATCCCCCCCAAGAGACCGAAGGGATTCCTCCACGGCCCGCAGTTTTTCTTCAAGATCGGCAGTCAGATTCAAGAGCAACTCCTTCAAAAATCACAAAGACCCAAACAAGCGCCTTCCGCAAGGGAGCAAACAAGGGACCGACCATGGCTGGCGAGGGAAAAGGCGTGGCAAACGGAACAAGCACAAGGAAAAGGGCAGGGTGCCGTGTCCCAGAATTGGTCATCCTGACCGAAGTCGGATGGCAAAGGGCGACATTGCGTCGCAACGGGCTTAGGGCACCATGCCCTGTCCAAAGAGAACCCCATTGGACCGCCGAATGTCAACGAAATGCAGGTGGGAAATACCACCACAGCACCGATTTTTCAAACAATTTGGGAAGCCCAACCCACGCCCCGGCCGAACAAGCGGATCAGGGTACATGACAGTCAACAAGCCATAACTCTCACTTGGCTTGCGAAGTGGTGGGAGCCGGGGGTGGAAACCTCATATCCTCCGGTTGCGGCGTGTAGGGGGTCTGGCGGATTTCTTCCGCTCTCCGGTTCAGCGAAGCCATCAGATAGCCCGGCATCATGATGGGCCAGGGGCCGTCGCCTTCCAGACCTACCCACTTTCGAAGCTCAGGTTTCCGCTGGGCCAGCGCTAACCGCCGATCTACGATTAGGACCTCATTAAAGGTAACGTTTGGCAACAAACCAACATCCAGCAGCCTCAGCCCCGCGCGCCTGTAACCCTCGTAAACATATCCCGCACAACTGTACCGCGCCGGATGAACTTCATCGTCCTCATCCTGGTAACCCTCGATACTATGGGGATGGATGACGTAGACGCGGAATTCTTCAGGCAGTGGGAAGACTCTCCCGGAGCTGCGGGCTTCCATTTTACCCCTCGTCGACGTGACAAAATTCTCCAACATCTCGACGACCTCGAAGTCAGTCTCGGAAGTCAGATCGGCAGTCCCGACAAGATGGCGGGGAAAAGAATCACCCGCGTCCCTCTCGGCCACAGGCGGCGCCATGTCGATGACCCGAAGGGGAGACTTCTGACCACCCAAGGTTCTGGCTTCGAGAGACAACCCAACATGTTCCACACAGCGAGTGTTTTTATTCAACTTCCCAATAACATCGAACCGCCGAACGGGAATCGGGTCCTCATCCACCCCAACCACCGGCATGTCAAGCTCTCCCGGGCCCCAGAACACGGTCCAGCAGCGCACGGGTCTCCGGCGAACCAGCCCTCTGGGCCGTCAGCTTCGCGAGCAGATCCTCCGCCCGCTGGCTCAGGTATCGCCGGGCAGGACCCAGTTGCATCGCCTTGTCGATTAGAGCCTCTGCTTCGGAATGTCCCATCAGGATCAGCGCCAGAAGGCTTTGAATCGCCATGACGCGAACATCCACGAAGGCCAGCAGGTGATTTACCAGCGACGTTTCGCAACGCTCCTTGAGGGCAGCGACCAGAGCCGGGGCGGAATCCACCATCGTCGACGGTGTGCGAATCCACAGAAAGTCCGCAAATGCCGTAATTAGCTCGACAGAGTTTGCAGGCGGATCGGACGGAAGCTCTCGAAGGAGTCGTTCAACCTCCCCATAGACAGCATCCCCCTGAATATAGACATAGCGGCGCATCGCGCACCGCAGCGCCACCTGATCCTGCTCGGTCCTGCTGTGCATTCTGTTTGAGATGAAGGCACCTAGCGCCTGACGAAGAGCGGGCTTCAGGTCCCTCGGAACTCTCATATGCTCCAGCATTGCCGCCGCAATATTCGCCGACCGCCGATCCGTATCGAATTGCCCAAGCAACTCAATCAACTCGGACACCGTCTTTTGCTCCCAAATTTCCTGCTCGGTTGCCATCGACGGCGACGATCTGTTCTCCAGTTTTCTATTCCTATTAGGCAGGTAGGTTTTAATGAGGTCGCGAAAATAGGTTTCCAGATTGCTCTGAAGCTCATTGGATAAATCGAGGCTATGTTCTAAATCTTCCTCAAAAGAGTGGAGTGCTTGCCCTATGTTCTCAGAAAAACTAAAAATGGGACCACCTTCGTCACCTATGAAGGAAAGTGTCTCCAACATGCCACGGTCAGTCTTCTTGGTCGCACCAAGGCGAATCGAAGATTTGAGATCAACAAAATCCTCACGTTTCTCTTTGTATGTACGAATTTTGAAGTTCACCGCTCGCCGAGGGGCAGCCGGTTTCTCTTTAACCTTCGTCGTCATTGCCAGCCTCCTTCAAGCTGATCCAGTTGTAACCAGAACGGCCTTCAAGATTCTCCCGCAGCTGCTGAAGCGACAGTTTGGCCTCCTCGAGTTTCGCGATCGTTTCGTCAAGCTCCCCATCCGACAGTGTGAACACAAACTCCGGATTCGGTGCATTGGGCGAGTTCATGCACAATAAGCTCAATGTTACCACAGGCACAAATGCTTCGATACTACCGTCCTTATTCAGCAACGGCCTTGCATCGCAAACAGC